>JANMDA010000373.1:0-4927 GCA_031376085.1 Chloracidobacterium sp. | reverse complement strand
CATCATTTCGAGATCGTACATTGTCCGCTGATGCAGACGCTGGGCCTCAACGAGTTTGCCCTCCTTAACCAGAAACTCTTCATGTATTTCAAGTTCTGCACGGATCGTCTGGATTGCCCGCTTGATAACCGGACGCGACATTACATAATGAGTTTTTGGATATATAGGCAGCCGTGATTCGTGTTTGTGCAGCACCTCGCCGAGCAGCGGATCTATTGTATAGATCGCGTCGATCTCATCGCCCCAGAATTCTATTCGATACGCCTGATCCTGATAGCTTGGATAAAGTTCAACTACATCGCCGCGCACGCGGAAAGCACCGCGTTCAAAATCAATGTTCACGCGTTCGTATTGCAGCTCGACCAGCTTTTGCAAAAACTCTTCTCGCTTGAGCTTTAGTCCCGGCTCGATAAATACCAACATGCCGAAATACGCGTCTGGATCGCCAAGTCCGTAAATGCACGACACCGACGCTACGACGATCACATCACGACGCTCGAAAAGCGCACGCGTGGCAGACAGACGCAACCGGTCGATCTCTTCGTTTACAGTCGCTTCTTTTTCTATATAAAGGTCGGCGGCCGGAACGTATGCCTCAGGCTGATAATAATCGTAATATGAAACAAAATACTCGACAGAGTTATCGGGAAAGAAAGTTTTGAATTCTTGATATAACTGCGCCGCGAGCGTTTTGTTGTGAGCGAGCACCAGCGTCGGCCGCTGCGTTTTTTCGATCACGTTGGCGATCGTAAAAGTTTTGCCGCTGCCAGTGATGCCAAGCAAAACCTGGTCCTTGACGCCGTCATTCAGCCCGTCAACGATCTGTTTGATCGCTTCCGGCTGGTCGCCCTTTGGGGTGTTTTCAGAAATGAGACGAAATTGCACTGTTCAATCATAGATCAAAACAGTGCAATTTGAAAAGTGTCGAGCTAGGTGTTAATTGATTTTTTTGTTTACAAGGCCGGACAATCTATGTCTGAGGGCGTCGCGCGTTTCACTAAAAGCATCGCCGCGCGCCGCATAAATATCGGTAATAAGCCTCGTGTCCGACGGACGAAATGCCCGGAGCATTATATCGCGATTTCTAATTATGCCCTTTGCATCTATCACAACCACAGCGCGCGTGAGATTTACCGGATACAGCCAATGTTTGCCATATAATCTAGTGACATCACGGCCTTCATCGGCAAGAAGCGGGATGGGCAAATTGCGTTTGTGTAAAAATGAACTATGCTCTTCCGGTGTTGCTGGCGAAATTCCTACAATTTCTGCTTTTGTTTCAAGATAATTTTTCCAGTTGTCGCGAACCGAACACAACTGCCGTGTGCATACCAGCGTTTCATTTTGCGGATAAAACAAAAGGACAACAACATTTCCTAGATGATCCGAAAGGCGCCAATCGCAGTTTTGCTGGTCTTTAAGAACAAAATCGGGAGCCGCCGCACCCACTTCTACATTTTGTACATTGCTTCCAGTATCATGTGTATTGGTGGCCGTCATTTAGGTGAGCAATAAGAAGTAAGACAACTAAACTACACTTCTTGTAATTACGCTTTGACTCCGAATAACATCCTGCGCTTTTTCCAGAACGGTTTTTGAACAAGTACCGCTCTGAACCAGTTCCTTTAGTCCGGTTAACGACCTTTCGTCCTTGATCACCTTTAATACATGCAGCAGCGCATATTTTACGCGTTCGTCCTTATGAGTGCGGATAGCTTCGAATATCTCGTTGGTCTCGCCGGCCTTTATCATTAAGGCGACAAGTGTAAATGCTTCGTATGCGACCTTTAGGTCTTCGTGTACGAGACGTTCTAGCGATTTCGCTCCAATACCGGACTCGACCGCCGCTCGAACGGCTTGGCTCATGCGAAATTCGTCGCCGGTCTCGATAATTCGCCTCCACGCACCCGATCGGTCAAAATTTAAGCGGAAAAGCCCGCGCGCCGCGGCTGCACGAACTTCGCGTGTCGGATCGGCACAGGCAAGCAAAATAGTTTCAAAAACTGATTCGTGGTCAAAATCAGCGAGTACCGTAACCGCCTTAGATCTTAAATTCGCCGAAAGATCGTACAAAGCGATCTGCGTCAACGCCTCAACCGCATTCCATGTCCTGAATGACGCCAAAACCTTTATAGCTACATCACGAACCGATTCATTACTTTCTATGTCTTGGTTCGCTTGATCGACCGCGTCCAAAAGCGCCTTAGCGTGTGATTCCTGAAGCGGCTCAAAGTGTTTCGGCGGCATAAGATCGCCAAAGGAATTGATCGGAAGCTGCGAATACCGCAGCATCCTCATCTTTTCCTGGAAAGCTTTTGTGTCAGCCGGAGATTCGACGCGGCCATTCGAACTCTTAGCGGCCTCGTGATTGGAAGATGCTTCAGGCTTTAATCCGTATGTTAACGCCTGAGACTTTGGCGACGACCTCTTCGCTTTTCTCAGCCATTCAAGTTCTTTATCGGCATCGACATCGGACGTCTCAAAATTATCGTTACTGTAATAATCTGTTTTGCGGCTCTCATAATTGGACTCGGACCGTTCGATATTTCGTTTGTTTTGCTTCCAGAAATAATATGCGACGCCAAGCGAAGCCAGGACTATCAAGATGATCACATACGGCCAAACTCCACCGGTGGAAGACCCCGGATCACCGGCACGCGACTGCGCAGCCGTATTGGCCGCAAGCGTAGTCACGAATAATGTTACACCGGTAAACCGGTTACTGCTTTTATGATTGCGTTTCATCAGATCGACTTGCGGGATAATCCGTATTCAGATGAATGGGATGTAGCTTCGCCGAAAGGGCGGAAAGACTGGGGGCTTCTCCGATCACTCAGATGCCGGTTACTATTATGCATTGTTTTTGTCGCTTTGTCATTACAATTTTCAACACTGTTGATAGAGTCACAACCGATCAGCTATTCCAGAAAGATTTGTAAGTTTCCAGCCTTTACCAAAGCGCTTTCCCGTAATACAGTTGTGGTTAAGTTGCCTCAAATAACTACTTTATGACGGCTGTAACTATTTTTGAGTCCGAAATTTCAGGCCTTCGATTAATGCATCGTGGAAAGGTCCGCGATGTGTATGAAATCGATGAAGAAAGGCTTTTGCTGGTCACTTCCGACCGGATTTCGGCGTTTGATTGCGTATTGCCGACCTTGATTCCGCAAAAAGGCAGAGTTTTGACTCAAATTTCGGCTTTTTGGTTCGAACGCCTGAGTTCGATCGTTGAGAACCATTTGATCACGATCGATCTTGACGAAATGCCCGAGATCATTCGAACCCATGAAGAATTGCGTGGCCGCTCAACATTAGCCAAAAGAACACAGGTTTTTCCCGTCGAATGCGTGGTTCGAGGCTTTCTCGAAGGCTCGGCGTGGAAGGATTATCTTGCGACCGGTTCCGTCTGCGGACACACACTTCCGCCGGGGCTGAAACAGTGCGAAATGCTGCCCGAACCGCTCTTCACCCCGGCGACCAAAGCATCAACCGGCCATGATGAAAATATCGATTTTGACCTGTTTTGTGACCTCGTCGGCCCCGAAACCGGACGACGGCTGCGTGATATCTCACTCAAGATTTATACTGCGGCGTCGATGTTCGCATCTCAAACCGGAATTATCATCGCCGACACAAAATTTGAATTCGGCCGCGACCGTGATGGAAATATCCTGCTCATCGACGAAGTGTTAACGCCGGATTCGTCCCGATTTTGGGCCGCTGACACTTATGAACCGGGCCACGCCCAGCCGTCATTCGACAAGCAGTTCGTCCGCGAATACCTGGAAACTCTCGACTGGAACAAAACGCCGCCGGCACCCGCTCTGCCTCCGGAAGTTGTCGAGGCAACCAGCAAAAAATATATAAAAGCTCTCGAGTTGCTCTCAGGACGCGGTTTGAACTGAAATCACTTCGACCTTATCTCCAACCTTGATCGTCTCGCCTACGCTTTCCGCGATCAGATTTTGTCCGAAAAGCACGCCGTTTGGATCAACGCCAAGTGAAGCATACTGGTCTGGAATTAAGTTCTTTGCCATTCGAAAAGAAGCTAAAGTCTTTAAAGGTTCTTTGCCCGTGGATTCGCCCTTTAACTGATCGACTGTCGTAATTACGCACCTCTCGCACGGCTTTGTCGAACGAAAAACTGCGTCCCCAACGCGAATTTTCCCCCAATTGTCCTCAGCATACGCGTCGGAACCGGCAACAACGAGATTTGGCCGAAATCTGTTCATCGGCAACGGTTCAAAAAGCTCTTCCGCGTTTGCCGCAAGCCTGTCGTTCAGCTCAGTCAGCGACGCTTCGCTCAAAAGCATAAGCGGATAACCGTCGGCAAAGCTCACGACATCGTCATTTTTGTTAAACAGCGGATTCACATTCCGCCGCGTATCGTCCGGCATATAAACGAGCCGACAATTGGTGCCGATCGCATCCGAAAACCACTCGCTCACTTCGCCGTTGTAGATCAGCCCGTCGCAAATGCTCAGCCAGATCGTGACGGTTTTGCGTTCGCCTTTGTCAGGTTCAAATGGCACAAGCATCGAACCGGCCTTTTTACTTTGAACCCTCAGCCCGCCGCTTTCTAATCCGACCGTGACCGTCGCCATTTGCGGGAATTCACGCTGTGTAAAGAACATACCGTCAGGCGTGGTCAGCATCCAGCGCCGGTCGTATTGCAGCCCGCGCTCTTCAACCACAGCAGAATCAAGGCTTATTCCCTTCAGTGATTTGATCGGGTAGATATTTATCTGAGAAAGCCGCATAAATGTGAGTGTGTTGTTATCAGATTTCCTAAATCAGCTCGGATAGTGCTTGACAGCGACAATCAAAATTCCATATACTAGCACTCATAGATTCAGAGTGCTAAAAACTTAATTCATTGCCCTCTATCTATAGTTATTTTACCAAAAATAAGTATTTTACAAAGGAG
>JANMDA010000330.1:0-12788 GCA_031376085.1 Chloracidobacterium sp. | reverse complement strand
GAGTCTTGCCGACGCCAACGCTGCCCATAATAAGCAAGCCGCGATCGACAGCTGGGTATTCCATTGCAAAAGACATAGCTCTTTTTAGTGCGATCGTTTGTGACTCATTTTGAGGTTTGTAATTGCCGAAATGGAATCCGTCATAGCGTTTAGGCAGACGCATTCTTTCATACTGGCCTTCCTGCGAACTCAATTTTCGGCACGAGCATACACGGGCGCCTTTGCCGCTGACGACCTCCATTCCGGTGCCGTAGCATAATTGACATTCGTTTGAGGTGATGTCAGAAGAGGTAGCTTTCGGGACGGCTTTTAAGTTATGATTTGTTGCTTTTTCCTGGGGCATAAGGCGGCTTTGTGTTATGGATTATACCACCAACGATTTTGAATTCAAGATGCGATTACGTCGCAAGAGCTTCTGTAAGTTTAGTTGTGTTATATTGTCTTTTTATAGAACATTTTATGAGTATCATTCGCAGTATGATGATAAAACTGGGCTTAGCCGATTTGGGTGCGGAACGGACGGCTATCAGTGTGCTTCTTCTTGACGACGATGAGCGCCGTCATCGCTGGTTCATTAAAAGATTCCAAGGTGACGAACTCGATGTTGCGGAGACGGTTGAGGAAGCAAAAGAATTCCTCAGCTCAACTAAGTATGACGCGATCTTTCTCGATCATGATCTGCTGCCGCATCATTACGAGTCGAACGATCACGACGATTATGCAAACACCGGCTACGCTATCGCCGAATTTCTCAATGAACGGCCTGAACTTCAGCGGGCCGCTACGATAGTCGTTCACACGCGAAATGCAGACGCTGCGATACCGATGGTGCAAAAACTGCGTGAATCGGGCCGCAATGTCGATTACTGTGCCTTTCCTATGCTCGATCTCAAGATAAAGAACTACTGGAAGCGTTGAGCGGCTAACCTATAAACCGAAGGAATAGCACGGCAAGGATAACGAATACGATCAACTTTGCGATAAGGACGATAGTGTTCATTACATTTCCAACATAAAACTGTCCGCCGTCGCGTCGTTAACGCGACAACCCCTTTATCAACAATTTAGCTGTTTTCTCCGTTCTGGCTTCTATGTCTGCACGGTCGTCCAATTCGACGGCGATAAGACTATACGGAAGAAGCGAGTTGGTCGACGATATTAGGGTAAGCGCCAGATCAAGAGGATCACCTTTGCCAAAATGCGATGATTTTTGCCCTTCCGCTATTACGACTGCGAAAATTTGTGCTTCTTCATTAAAATACCGTTTTCTTCTTTCGAGCAGCTGGGGCCGTACATACGCGAGCATCTCATCCAGGCTTTGCTTATAGTGCTGAACGCTGTCAAAACGGAAGAGAACACGTTCGATCAGCATCCGCCGTAGACGTTCATCGGCTTTTATCGGCTTTAATGCGATGACTCGCAGATTTTCTTTGAGCCTTTCTATTATCCGGTCGATGTGGGTGAGTGCGATCTCTTCTTTGCTCGAAAAATGCAGATAAACACTCCCCTTTCCGATTCCGACCTCGCGCGCTAGATCGTCAATGGTCATCTTTTTGTAACCATATCTTGTAAGCAGCCTGTCGGTTGCGTCCAGGATCGCGTCGCGTGTGGTTTGGGGCTGAACTGCGTCTTTCATAAATGACTACTGACCAAAAACGTGTTATGGTCACAATTTTATATTAAATAGTTAGTAGCCAATCGTCAATAAGTAAGAAGTGAATAACTATTCAAAATACTTTTTGCCGCGCAGCTTCGCTGGCATAAGGTCGCCTTCGGGATCGTTGCCTTCGTCTTTTCCGTAGCCGAGATCTTTCATCAATTTTGTCGGAGCATTTCGGATCTTCATCGGAACCGGCAGATTGCCGAATTTTTTGGCGTCGTCCATCGCGGAGCCGATAGCGTTGGTTGCTGACCGGTCTTTTGCCGCGTTTGAGAGATATGCGACACCGTGTGCGAGATTTAGGACGCATTCGGGCAGGCCGATGGTCTCGACTGCGCGAAATACGGAATTTGCCACTACCAAAGCGGTCGGCTGCGCAAGGCCGATGTCTTCGGATGCGAAGATCACCATTCGGCGGGCTATGAATTTCGGGTCTTCGCCGGATTCGATCATTCGTGCGAGATAATACATAGCTGCGTCGGGTTTGCTCGCTCGCATCGATTTAATAAATGCCGAAATTACGTTGTAATGTTCCTCACCTTTTTTATCGTAACGCAGGAATTTGGATTGCAACGTTTCCTTTAGCGTTTCGATGTTGATCTTATCGTAGAGATGCGAAGTGTTCTCGATCATCGTTATGGCTTGGCGGGCGTCGCCGTTTGCCATTTCGATAAGCCATTGTTTGGCTTCTTTATCGAGTTTGAAACCGGTCCGGTCGATGATCTCGGCCATGTCTTCGTTCGACAATTCTTCGAGGACAAAAACACGCATCCGTGAAAGCAGAGCAGAGATTATCTCGAAGCTTGGATTTTCAGTTGTCGCTCCGATCAGCACCAACTCGCCGTTCTCGACATACGGAAGCAGAAAATCCTGTTGAGCTTTATTGAAGCGATGAATTTCGTCAAGGAATAAGACACGAGGTTGCTCGTCGGAACGCAGGCTGCCAGCCTGCTTGTCAGTTGCGGGCAGGATGCCCGCGTTCCGACGGCTCGACAGTATTTTACGAATGTCATCCTTACCAGCTGACACCGCAGAAAGCTCATAAAATTCAGCGTTGATGGCGTTTGCGTAGATGCGGGCCAGTGTTGTCTTGCCGGTTCCGGGCGGCCCCCAAAGTGCAAATGAAAAAACGTGGCCTTGTTCGATGGCGAGGCGAAGTGGTTTGCTATTGCCAACCAGATGTTTCTGGCCGACAAATTCAGCAAGGTTTTGCGGCCTTATTTGATGGGCAAGTGGCTCCATATATCTTTGTTTGATGCTATTATAACGCACATTAGGAGACAATCGATGAACGCTGAAGCAAAGCGGCTTGCCGAATCGAATGAGCGGACAAAATACTGGAAGCGCTGGGGGCCGTATTTGAGCGAACGCGCATGGGGCACGGTGCGCGAAGATTACTCGGCTGACGGTTCCGCGTGGGATTATTTTCCTCACGATCATGCTCGTTCGCGGGCGTTTCGCTGGAATGAGGACGGCCTCGGCGGCATTTGTGACAATCATCAACGTATATGTTTTTCGGTCGCTTTGTGGAATGGTGTCGATCCTATTCTTAAAGAGCGTCTTTACGGGCTTACGGGCCCCGAAGGCAATCATGGCGAAGACGTAAAGGAGATCTACTATTATCTCGACTCTACGCCGACGCATTCCTACATGAAGTTTCTCTACAAATATCCGCAGGCCGAGTTTCCATACCTCTGGCTGATAATGGCGAACCGCGACCGGACTAAGTTCGAGCGCGAGTTTGAACTGATCGACACAGGCATTTTTGACGAAGACAAATACTTCGACGTTTTTGTCGAATATGCAAAAGCAGACTGCGAAAACATCCTCATCAAGATAACTGTCGCCAATCGCGGCGATGCGGATGCTGAAATAAATGTACTGCCGACGATATGGCATCGAAATGAATGGACCTGGAATGGCCAGGAGCCGACCTGCAATTTCTCTGCGACAGGCGAAAATATTATCGGTTTTGATGAAGAAACGCTCGGCACTCGATCTTTGTATTTCGACGGCTCGCCCGAACTGCTCTTCACCGATAATGAAACGAACAACGAGCGGCTTTTTGCCGGTAATAATCGGACTCCATATGTAAAAGACGGCATCAACGAATACATCGTCAACGACAAAGCCGAAGCCGTTAATCCGGCAAAAACAGGCACGAAAGCAGCGGCCAATTACAAGCTCATAGTTCCTGCTCACTCTGAGGTCGTTATTCGAGCCCGCTTTTGCAATCAGCAGATTTCGAATAAGAAGGGAAAGAAGAAAGCGGCCTCGAAAGATGTCGCGACGGCGTTCGACGATTTTGACGCAATCTTTTCCAAACGCATTGCCGAGGCCGACGAGTTTTACAACGAAATTCGTGACAAAGAGCTTTCCGATGATGCGATCAGCGTCCAGCGTCAGGCATTCGCGGGAATGTTGTGGTCGAAACAGTTTTATCATTACGTCGTCGAGCAATGGCTTGACGGTGATCCGGCAATGCCGAAGCCGCCTGATTCGCGGCTGACGGGGCGCAACAGCCATTGGAAACATCTCTTCAATTCCGACGTCATCTCGATGCCCGATAAGTGGGAATACCCATGGTATGCAGCATGGGATCTGGCGTTTCACTGCATACCGTTAGCGATCGTCGATCCGGCGTTTGCAAAGGAGCAGTTGATCCTGATGCTCCGCGAATGGTACATGCATCCCAACGGCCAGATACCGGCTTACGAATGGGCGTTTGGCGATGTGAATCCTCCGGTTCATGCATGGGCGGCATTGCGTGTCTACCAGATCGAAAAGAAAAAACGCGGTAAAGGCGACCGTGCTTTCCTCGCACGGATATTTCAAAAGCTGCTGCTCAATTTCACCTGGTGGATCAACCGCAAGGACGCTGACGGCAAAAATGTCTTCGAGGGCGGTTTTCTCGGTCTCGATAACATCGGCGTTTTTGACCGTTCGCAGCCGCTGCCAACAGGCGGCCGTCTGCTGCAATCCGACGGCACAAGCTGGATGGCAATGTATTGTCTCAACATGCTCGCTATCGCTCTGGAACTATCTATCGAGGACGACACTTACGAAGACGTGGCCAGCAAGTTTTGGGAGCATTTCGTTTTCATCTCGGACGCAATGAACAATCTCGGCGACGATAATATCGGCCTTTGGGATGAGCACGACGGATTTTATTACGACGTGCTGCATATGGAAGGCATGAACCACAACACGCCTATCAAAGTGCGTTCGATGGTTGGGCTGATACCGTTGTTTGCGGTGGCGACGATCGAGCCGCAGATTCTGGAGGCGATGCCAGCTTTCCGTCGGCGGATGCAGTGGTTCATAGACAACCGACCTGATCTGACTACGAATATCAATTGCGCCAGAAAGCCGGGACTCGGTGATCGTTATCTGCTTGCCGTTGCATATCGTGATCGTTTGACGCGGGTGCTACAGATCATGCTCGACGAGAACGAATTCCTTTCGCCTTACGGCATACGCGCGTTGTCGCGTCATCACAAAAATGCTCCTTATATTCTGCACGTCGATGGCATGGAACATCGCGTTGATTACGAACCGGGAGAATCGACGAGCGGCCTGTTCGGCGGTAACTCTAACTGGCGCGGGCCGGTTTGGTTTCCGGTCAACTACTTGCTGATCGAATCGCTGCAAAAGTTTCATCATTATTATGGTGACGACTTGAAGGTCGAGTGCCCGACAGGTTCGGGCAATATGATGAACCTGTGGGAAGTTTCTGAGGAACTGTCACGGCGAATGTCGCATATTTTCCTGCGTGACAATGACGGAAAACGGGCCGTATTTGGCGAATCCGGAAAGTACCAGAATGATCCTTATTTCCGTGACCACATTTTGTTCTACGAGTATTTTCACGGCGATAACGGCTCCGGGCTCGGAGCGAACCATCAGACCGGCTGGACCGGCCTCGTCGCAAAACTGCTCCAACAAAGCGGCGAATAACAAAGGCCGCACAGCCCGAAGACTGTGCGGCATCCCTCGACAAGATCGTGAGTCCGACACAGACGATCTCGCCGATGGTTAGCGGAGAAATGCTCCGGGAATAGGAATGTCTTCACCGATGCCGAATTGCTGCACCGATATTCTTCCACTCGATGAGAGGTAAACATACCAGGTTCCGTTTGATGGGCGGAAGACAGCGTAGTCTGTCTTGCCATCGTGATCGTAATCTCCAGGAACAGGCTTGTCTCCTTCGCCGCCCCAATGAAATGTCGCAGGTGATCCGTTTGAACTTTTCAGCACATACCAATTGCCGTCCGACGGGCGGAAAACCGCAAAGTCTGTTTTCTTGTCGCCGTCGAAATCTCCGGTGATCGGCATGTCGCTGGCGATGCCGAAAGGGTAGCTGATCATCGTAACGTTAGAGCTTTGCATCACATACCATGTGCCGCTGGCTGGCCGCCATACCGCTATGTCCGTCATTCCGTCTGCATCGTAGTCACCTGCGACCGGAACGTCGCCATTCATTCCGAAATTGCGATAGTCTATCGCGCCATTGGAGCTAAACATTATGTACCAGAAGCCATTGCTCTGCCTCCAGACAGCGATATCGGTTTTGCCGTCACCGTCGTAGTCGCCGGGAACCGGCTTGTCACCCGCGAGCCCAAAATTAACTGTCTGGTATTGATTGTTAGAGCTGTTTTGTATGTGCCATATGCCATTGCGGAATACGGCGTAGTCGATCTTCTTGTCGCCGTCGTAGTTGCCGGGGACAACTACGTCCCCCAATGCTCCACCGCCAAATTGTGAGGCACTGAAGCCTTGATCCGCCGAACGACTTACATACCACATCCCTGTTGAAGGCCTCCAGACAGCGATGTCCGTCCTTCCGTCGCCGTCAAAATCCGATGGCTGCACTTGCCGCGTTCCGGTAAAGTCGGCTGTGGTCTGGCTAGTAGCCAGATTGATGTAAACGCGCTTTTGCGGCGAGAACGTGTAGTCTTGTTTCGACACCCGCAGAACATAGTGAGCAAAGGTCGGAACACCTGTGATCGCAAAATTTCCATTCACATCAGTCAACGCAGTTCCTATCACAGTATTTTCTGTTGCATAGTCGCGAAGTTCAGCTCTTACGCTTTCGATGCCCTGGCTGCTTCGATCGACGATGCGGCCCGAGATCGCGACGGCGGTCGGTTGGTTGACTGTGATCGAAATTGAGATCGTAGTGCGCAAGCCGCCATTATCAAGTGCCTGAGCCCATAACGTATAAGCACCTGGTAGATTTGGCTGCCAGAGGAATGAGAGCGTGCCGTTATTCGCTTGGCCTATCGTAGTCGCCATCGTTGCGCTCTGAGCGGACATTGAAAGATGAATGACCGATCCGTCTGCATCTGCGGCTGTCACATTTATCGGGATCGCTGCCGGCATCGTAAATACAGCGCCGTCAGCCGGGCTGTTTATCTGAACTGTTGGAGCCTGATTAACTGCAGAAGCGACAAAATCGATGTCGTATATCGTCTGCATCACATTTGTGAACGTTGCCGACGGCGGCGTAAAGGTCAAGTTCAGCCCCTCGGGTGCGATCGTATAATCGCCGCCAAAAGGAACATTGAACAGATACGCGCCGTTCACATTCGTCGTCCATGTTTGATTGACCGGATTGCCATTCGCTGTTCCAGTCAGTCTCACCAGTATTCCGACCATTGGGCCGCCGCCCGGATTGTAAACCACTCCGTGCATATTTACGGATGTCGGCTGTGGATTTACGGTTATACTCACGACTGACGAATCGGCGACAGCATTCGTGCTGTCGGTTGCTCGCGCGAAATATCCGTAATTGCCAGCCGTAATACCACTCAAAGGCAATTCAAAAGGCTCTGTTGTGTCCGTGCCGATTAGCACGGGGGTAAAAGCATCGCGATAGAATTCTATCTTCGTGATAGTTCCGCCGGTGCTGGAAGCGTTTGCAGCAACATTAAAACTTGCCGGTGCGGTAAAGACCTGTCCGTCCGTCGGGCTCGTCATATTTACACTAATACTGGTCGAGCGTATTGCAGTGTAATTTTGATTTGTCCAATCTTTGATGTAACCCAAAAATCCTGTGCTGCGGCTTGGCGGGTCAAATGAATACCCAGCAAGCGTCGGCGTAATGCGGACGCTGTCGTTCGGCGTGGTCCCGAGATCAGTGAATAGGTAATTGCCGTTTGCGTCAGTTGTGGTCTGGGCCGTTATGCTCGGCGTGCTCGGACAAACAAGATCAAGTGTGACTCCGCTTATTGGCAAGTTTGTGACGCTGTCAACTATTCTTCCTGTGATCCGGTGATTGATAGGCGCCACCGTGATATGAACCAAGGCAGTTGCCGTTTGCCCTTGCGAATTTTGAGCAGTGGCGGTCAGCGTGTAATCACCTATGACCATTGCCCGCCATGTGTTCGACCAGGGGCTGCCTGGCAGCCACGCCACCAGATTGTTGTTTTGATCCCTAACCTGTACCAATATCACCGATGGCGAAACGGCCATGCTAATCGGGATGTAGTCACCTTCGACATAAGTTGAACCCTCTAGCGGAGCAATATACGCCACGCTGACCGCTGACGAATTAACGACGAAAACATGAACTACCTGACCGGAAATCCCTCGAAGGCCATGGCTGTCAGTCGGAAAAGCATACAGTCCATATGTTCCAACTGGTATGTTTTGCCAGGTAAATTCATAGGGCTCCGTCGTATCAGTACCCAATGGCATGCTTGTTCCGGCCGTGTAGTTGTATGCAACGAAATCAACCTTTTGTATCGGGTCCCCGTCAGGATCAGTTGTAGTGGCCTGGATCGTGATCGTAGCCGGTGCATTAAAGTTCGTTCCATGAACAGGCGATGTGACGGTGCCGACCGGCGCCTGATTTCGGAGAATATGAAAATCAGCAGATTGATTCGCCCCCAGGTTATTGAACTGGACGCTCGCCGGATCGGTCTCATAACCGAGCTTGTGGGCCGTTATCGTGTAATTGCCGCCGGGAGGTAGATTGCCAAAATAATATACAACGGTGCCGCTGCCGCCGTTAGATGGAGAATATGATCTATTTACGGTTCCCGAAATAGTAACAACTATCGGTGAATAATCGTTATTAAAGCCAAAATTGTCATCGATCACGGTTCCGCTGATCGCGTAGGACGGTGCATTTTCATCACCGGTGGCAACCTTTAGAACAAACGCGTCTTTGGCTGAGCTTGACGAACTCGATGAGTCGGTCGCACCGTGATTTGGCTGAAATGAATTTGGCGTTACTACAACATTTGTCGTGTGACCGGTTATATATCCATTGTTCACACTATCAACCGCCAAGCCGTAAGCTCCTCCCGCACCCAGCAATGTCGAGTAAACCAAAGCTGTCGCATCGGTATTAAAGCGGGTCAAGAAGATCGATCCTGCTGTTCCTAAAAGTGAATTGCGAAGCGGGAATGTAGCTCCGCTCAAAGTTTCACCGGCAAGAAAGACACTGTTGTCCGAGCCCAAAGCTATTGCGAATGGCTGGTCTTTACCCTGGCCGCCAAAAAATGTCGAATAGACCAAAGTCGAGCCGGTCGGATCAAGTTTGGTCAGAAATCCATCCTCACCGCCGTTGTATGTAATGTCAAAAGCGCCGGGCGTCACAGGAAAGCCAGTATTCTGGGTTTGTCCGGTAGTATAGAGATTTCCTGCGGAGTCGATAGTGATGCCATTGACACGATCTGACTGCAATCCGCCGCCCAAATACGTTCCGTAAACAACGGCACTTCCGGTCGGATTAAGCTTTGCAATAAATCCTTCGATGCCTCCTGAAGAAGTTGTTTGAAAAGCTCCCGGCGAAGTCGGTAAATTCGTCCCGCTGACGGAGCCGCCAATGACGGCGTTATTGCTTGCATCGAGTGTGACGTCGCTAACGCCTGCATCAAACAGGGTGGAATACACGCCGTTTCCGACCGCGTTCAGCTTTACTATGTAACTGCCCGAATAAAATATGCCGCTACAGCCTTGCGGTGTACTGCATAGCTTTTCCTTGTAAGCACCGGGCGTTGTTGGAAAATTCGGTGACGATGCAAACCCGGCGAATACAGCATCGCCGCTGATGCGATCAAGAGCAATGCGTCCGCCAGTATCGGTATTATTGCCGCCAAGGTAAGTCGAATAAACGATCGCCGAGCCATTCGAATTTAACTTCGCGGCAAAAGCATCGTCCGTTCCGCCAAAAGTGGATTGATATGCATTGACCGTCGGAAAATCGCTCGCTGTCGTTGTGCCGCTTATCAGCACTTCGCCAGTTGAAGTTACAGCAACTCCGGTTCCGATCTCACTGCCGTTACGTCCGCCGTAATAAGTTGACCAAACCATTGCTGTGCCGCTCGGGTTGATCTTCGTGACAAAAGCATCGTTCCACTGAACGTTATTGGATGACGGCGGATTGGTTGTTTTGATAACGCCCGCAGTCGTCGGGAAATTGAGTGACGCAACGGTTCCGACCACATACGCGTTACCGTCCGTATCAACTGCTATTCCGCGTCCTTCATCAAATCCCGCCCCGCCCAAATAACTACCGTATGACAATATCGGATCGATGACGAGTTCGCGTGAATTGTCGTATTCGCCCAACGAGATGCTGACCATGTTGCCGTCCAATTTATACGAGCTGGCGATCTCGTGTCTCTCGCCGTCTATGTCTTGATAGACGATTGGCTTGTGTTGGCGAAGTTCGCCTGATGCAGTTGCGAGCAGAAGATCGCCTGTAGTCTTATCGATACGAGATGCTTTCTCAGTGCCGCTGAATGTCAGTTTGATCTGACTTGGATCGGCGGCGGGCTTTACGACAAAGTCATATTCGAGCTGGCGGTCGTTGCCGTAATAGAGCAGATCAATGCCGGGATAAATCTCGTCATACTGCACCTTTTCATAGTTAGGAACATCTGTCTGCCACCTCGTCGGATCATTGCCCAGGAAATAATTCGATCGGCCTTCAAGTGCATCGAGACCCGCCGCTTTGGAGGTCTTGTTTGATCCCTTCAAAGACATTTTGACGACCGACGTTTTGCCAGGTTTATTGTCATTGCGATCCAGCAGTGAAAGCGTTGCTTCGCCGGGCGTTAGAAACAGCGAGTAGCCATTGCCGCGTGCGACATAATCGACTTCGGGAGCAGTTTGGCCGGTATTCGGTTCAAAATGGATCGGCAATTTTCCGTATATGTCCGCGAGTTTCTGCTGGTCTAACTGGTTTTCGACCGTAGGCGATTCCGGCAGTTGACTTTCATGCTGTGAGGTTGAATCGATATCCGAAACGTTGATGTTTTCGCTCTTCCGAATCTCTATTGCACCTATTAACATCGCTACAAGTAAGAAACCTGTGAATAGTGCAGTCCGTTTTAAGTTTTTCATATAGATACTACCGTCCTGATATCGTAGTCCTTTATTACTGGTCTAACCGTGCTCTAACACACAGTGCCCATTCACACCTTAAAAAGACAGTTGAATTCCAAAATCGCAACTATTTTAAAATGAAAGCAGGCCGGCATCCGATGAATTAAATGCAAATGCCATACCGGTGATTAAATAGAGGTTTATTGAGATCAGCGTAAAGGGGACGCGAAAAATTTCACGTTTAAGCGGATCGCCGTGGGATTTTTCGCGTATGCATACTGGATAATAGGCACGATAGGAGTTGCCCGTGTCCGGCTCCGATGGGCCAACAAAAAGCACATCCGAAGACGTGCTTTTTGTTTCCATCTTATGGTGGCCAGAGACGGGGTCGAACCGCCGACACGCGGATTTTCAATCCGCTGCTCTACCAACTGAGCTATCTGGCCAAATTTGCCGCGCCGCATTGATGCGGGCGAATTTGTAAGTGTAAATAAGCGGTCTTAGGTTGTCAAATATCAAAGAAAATCAGCATATGCTGCACAAGCCTGCACATTAGTAAGGGCGGTACATTCAACGCTCGTCTATCGCCCTTACTGACATGCGGGCTTGCGCATTCAAAAAAACATTGACATCAAAATGTGAGCGGCTATAATCAGGTTTTGGCGGTTGTTTATCTCCTTTTCAACCGCAAATTTGATCGAATACCTGCCCGTGCCGGTTTGGACGCCGTCGCTGCCCCCTTGGAGACGCAACCTTCAAACCGGCACAGCCATTTTAAATGGCAGCATTATCAATATGTTAAACGCATTCATTTTATTCGTGCTCGTCGTTGTCATTTCCAACTTCGGCTGCGCTTCGAGCGGCCCCGCAAACACAACTTCCAATTCCAATACAAATTCTATGACGGGCAAAGAGATAAAACTCGACCCTGCTAATATGCCTGCCGGGCTTTCGGCAAATCCGATCCCGATGTCTGCCAACATGCCACCGGGAATTTCTGTAAACGCGGTCAACGTGCCAATAGGCAATAAGCCGATACCCGGAATTCCAACTGCCGAGCAGCTAAAGAAAAGCTTCAAACCCGGCAAGGCACAAACTCCCGGAATACCCGATCAGGAAACCATTCGCAGTCAGATGAGCATGCCTGTAACAAATATCAACGCTCCGCCTGCTGAAGCGGTTCCCATGATGAAAAGCAAAAGGCCGCTTGGCGGAAAGCCTCAGTAAGTAAAAATTCAAAAGTAAAAAGTCAAAAGTCAAAGTAAGAAGGCAAAGGCAAAAGTAAAAAGTTAAAAGTCAAAGTAAGAAGGCGCGTGTTTATCTTTGCCTTTTTACTTTTGCCTTTTGACTTGTTCTGCATTGCCTTTTAACTTTTTACTTTTGACTTGTTCTCAACCTGCGGCTACCTCAGTCTTCGTAAAACCTAATTCGTCTTTTACGTCCGATTCGATGCGTTCCAGCAACTCCATATTTTGCTTGAGCATATTTTTGACGTTGTCGCGGCCCTGGCCGAGGCGTTCGCCTTTGTAGGAAAACCACGCGCCTGATTTTTCCACGATATTCATATTTGAGGCGAGGTCGAGCAGGTCGCCTTCGCGGGAGATGCCTTCGCCGTACATGATGTCGAATTCCGATTCGCGGAAGGGCGGTGCGCATTTATTCTTGACGACTTTGACGCGTGTGCGATTGCCGACGACCTTGTCGCCGTCCTTGATCGCGCCGATGCGTCGAATATCGAGCCGCAGGCTGGCGTAAAATTTCAGGGCCTTGCCGCCGGTTGTCGTTTCGG
>JANMDA010000329.1:0-5501 GCA_031376085.1 Chloracidobacterium sp. | reverse complement strand
GCGAAACGACATAACTTTCTCGATTCGACATGGTTTTCTCGAAAAAGCACAACTTTCCGAATATGACGCAACTTTCCGACCTTTTTTCGATCTGGCCACTCGCCTACGCAGGCGGTTCTGACAGGACGCAACTTTCCGATCGCCAGGGCTTTAACGCAGGGCATCTTTTTAGAGTTTTGGAGCACCTTACAAGAAAAATTGGAGGAAGATTAATGAAAAAAATTACTTTGATTATGGTATTGGTATGCGCGAGTGTGTTTACAGTTGCGGCTCAAGTCCAACAGGATAACAGACGAGTAATAGAGGTGAGCGGCTCAGCCGAGCGTATGGTAATACCTGACGAATTTACATTTAAAATCACGCTGATCGAGCGTATTGAGAACAAAAAGAAGATAACTATCGAACAGCAAGAAGGCGAGCTCAGAAATGAATTGACCAAACTTGGAGTTGACGTTGCCAAAGACCTCTCGATCTATGACATTTTTTCGATGTATTTTCGTCAAAAAAAGATCAAAGATGTGCTTGGTGCAAAGGATTATCAATTGAAGATCCGTGATTTGAACAAAATTGCATTGTTACAGGATCTAGCTGACCGGCTCAACGTCGGCAGACTCGATTTGATTAACACTGAAAATTCGCGAATGACTGAAATTCGCCGTGAAGTAAAGATCGAGGCTGTTAAAGCTGCGAAAGTGAAAGCCGATTATCTGCTTGCCGCTATTGGCGAGAGGATCGGAAAAGCAGTGAACATACAGGAAATCGACGAAGAGAAATCAAGTTTTCAGATAAATGGAGCAAATAGCACCAGCAACACATTTATTCTTGACCGAACCAGCAGTCGCACTGCCGCTGATTCTAATGACAATTCGAGTTTAAGTTTTAGTTCTGAAAAAGTGCGATTTGTAATTAACGCGAAATTTGAAATAGAGTAGTTTTTTCCGCAAGAAGTAATTTGAACTTCGTTCATAAGACATCAGCGATGCTGAAGTCTTATAGAACGGAGTTTTTTATGCCTAAATTTGATAGTCCCTTGAACAACATCAGAATCGCCAGCCCGTGTAGTGCTAGCTGGAACGAGATGTATGGCGATGACCGCAAGCGGTTTTGCGGTGATTGTAAGCTCAATGTTTACAACCTTTCGGGAATGACTCGTGACGAAGCCGAAGTTTTGATAATGAATGCGGAAGGCCGTCTTTGCGTGCGGTTTTACAAGCGTGCTGACGGCAGCGTTATCACGCAGGATTGCCCGGTTGGCTGGGCGAAGGTGAAGCAGCGAACAAAACTCTATGCGACGGCTTTTGCATCGATGGTGATGGCATTATTTACAGGCATTCTGTTTGCCTCGTACTTTTCAAAAATAAGAGAGACCAGAATGGTCATGGGCGCGGTCGCTATGCCGCTTGTTACTCCGTCGCCGACGCCCTTGATGGGCAAGCCTTCGATCGACCCTACACCAAATTATGAGATGATGGGCGGAATGTCTTTTGAGGAGTACAGACGGACGGCCCCATTAGAAGATAGACCTAAGAAAGTTAAACGTTTGTCCGGACGAAAAAATCGACGGTAAGGCGGCGTATTAATTTTTAACGTAGTAACCCTGTCGAGCTCGGATACGCAGCAGGCTACGAGCCGGAATGCCCACGTCGAGCTTGACGTATTTATTATTCGGAAAATCAGATTCTGAATAATACTGAATTAAATATTGCGACCGAAGCTCGTTGCCGAGTTGCCGAAATATAAGATCGAGCATTTCAGTGTTCTTGCGGGTGTTGGTGGAATTTTGATAGTTGTCTTTAGTGTCGATCGGTTGGAACTTCGGCAAAAATGCCGAGCCCCCGGTATCGTCGGCAAATTTTTGCATGTTTTCCTGTCCGAATACGCTCATCTTATTTAGCTGAAACGAACTGCCGGCAGGATTGATCGAATAGAAAACTGTATCTGCGTTTTGGAGCGATTTTAATACTCGAGTTCTTTCGGAAAGAGCGGCGTTGTTCCGGTTTGTGACCGTTAGCTGATAACGGGTCTTGTCATCAAGCGTGTTGATCTTCTCGCCGATCTTGCGATATCCGTCTTGTATAGCCTTGGAAATGCGTTCGCTGTTTGTGTCCTCGCCGTCTGAGATCACCAGGATAACGCGACGTGTGCCTTCAGGAGCATTCTTCCTCAAATATTCAGACGCGGCCCCGATGCTGTCGTAAAAGGCAGTAAAGCCTTTGGTTGGTGTGATCGACTGTATTGCGGCAGCTGACCTTTCTGCTGTATCACGCGGTTGGAGCAAGACCGGTTTTTCTCCGATGGTGAAGACCGTTGCACGATCGTTAGACCGCATTACATCCTTTAGAAATTTCGCCGCTGTCTGCTGTTCAAATTTGAACATCGCGTCGGTGCTCGCCGACACGTCAAACAGCACCACGATCTCAAGCGGAACGGTCTCTGCGTTGCCGACATTCTCGATCGTCTGATTACGGCCTTCTTCTGCAACACGAAAATCTTTTGCCGTAAGTCCCGTGACAGCCTGGCCGGTTGCGTCGGTTACGGAAGCCGGCACGACGACGAGCCGCGATGTTACCTTAATGATCTCGTCGTCAGCTTTTGGCTTTGGTGTGGGTGTTTGACAGACCGCAGAACCCGCCAAGCCAAATATAAAAGCCGCAATAACGGCTAAACTGTTTCTGGATCCAAACATGGCGACGGACCTCCGCAAACTGAAATGAAAAAAGGATATCCGTGCTGAGACGCGAGCCTCGGCACCGGATATCCTCTGATAATGAGAATTATTGACCTGGGTTGTCGGTCGGCTGCGATTTGACCTCAACATTCTGGTTGATGCCGCGGCTTACCAACAGTTTGACCTCGACGCGTCGATTTTGCTGACGGCCTTCGAGAGTCGAATTGTCGGCAACAGCCTGCAATTCGCCAAATCCATACGAGGGAGTGAAGCGGCGAAGCGAGATATTGTGGTTATCGATCAAATACTCGCGAACCGCCTTTTCACGACGCTCACTAAGTGCCTTGTTTGCCTTGACGCCGCCATCAGATGACGCAAAGCCGGTGATCTCGATCATGTAGCCTTTCAGCGTTCCGGCCGAAGTTGCAACTTCATCGAGCTGTGACTTGCCCTCGGACGAAAGTGCGGCACTTCCAACTTTGAAATTCACCGTCGCGGTTGTCTGGACTACATAATCATCCAGATCAGAGATACGCTTGTTGGTGGCATTTACGCCGGCAACAGCAGCATCTGCTGTATCCTGAGCAGCTTTAGCACCGCCTTTCGCGGCATTTGAGATCGCCATCAGTTCGTCGATCTGGCCCGAGATGCGTTGTGCATTCTGCTCGGCGGCAGTGAGACGTTCTTCGGCTGGAGCAACGCGGGCGTTTATCGATTGAGCGGTCGCAAAGTCGCGTTTATCAAAACGCACCTTATTGGCAGCCACTGCGCCGGTGCTGTCACCGATGCCTTCGACTTCCATATTCAATCCGCGAACAATCGAATTTGCCGGATATTTATCGCCACCGCCAAAAAAGCCGCCTTTGGATTTAATAGTGGCATTCGGGCTGACAACGATCTTTGTATCTACTCCGACCGCATCGCGAACCACAAAGTTGCTGTCATCGTCCTTTGCGACAACGACGCCTTTGATCTTATATTTTTGTCCCGCAACCGCTGAGCGAAGCTGCGCGTCCTGAGCAAAAGCGCTAATTGCGCCTATGGTAAGGGTTAATATTAATACTGATATTTTTTTAAACATTTCTACTCCTCCTGAAAAAATAAAATTGCAGATCTCTGCAGATTTCTAGGGACTACGTTGTTCTATGACGCCACAGTTAAGCCGTGGGTTGTCGCTAAAATGATTTTGTCGATTTCGTTAATATCTAAAAACTTGCAAAATTGACCCGATAAAGGGATTTGCCGTAGAACGTAAAAAAGGAAGTCAAAGACTTAAATTGTGAAGCGAAGCCGAACAGGGCTAATACGAAAATGATACACAAAATCGGCACGATTGCAAACAATTATTTTGGAGCTGCTGCCGATCAGATGCTAAATGGAGCATTCTCCAAGTAGCCTTTAAGGTATGACAAAAACTTTTCGGCATCTGCTCCGTCCACGACGCGGTGATCGTATGTCAATGCAAAATAAGCCATTTGGCGGATCGCAATATAGTCGTCGCCATCAGACGAGGTCAATACCTTCGCACGCTTTTCGATTGTTCCGACACACAAAATCGCAACCTGCGGCTGATTAATAATGGGTGTGCCGAAAAGGCCTCCGAAAACGCCCGGATTTGTGATCGTAAACGTGCCGCCCTGAACTTCGTCGGGTTTGAGCCGTTTTGTGCGGGCACGATCGGCGAGATCATTCGCTGTGACAGCCAATTGCGAGAGCGAAAGCGTGTCGGCATTTTTTAGGACGGGCACGATCAGGCCCCAATCGAGAGCGACGGCCATGCCGAGATTGATGTCGCCTTTGTAAATGATCTGGTCGCCGTCAACCTGCGAATTAACGATGCGAAATTCTCGAATCGCCGCCGTCACAGCCTGAAAAATGAACGGCATGAACGTCAGTTTCGTGCCAAAGCGAGCCTGAAAATCGGCCTGATTCTTCGTCCTGAACTTTGCGACGTTCGTCATGTCGATCTCGTAAACGCTCGTGACGTGTGCAGAAGTCTGCTTGGACAATGTCATGTGGTCGGCGATCTTTTTACGCATCACCGACATTTTTTCGACGCGGTCCTCGGTAGTTGCGACGGATTGTGGGGCCGTATATTCGACCTTTGGCTTAGACGAAGATGCGGCCGGCATCGCCGATGCTCCTTTGACTAACAAATCTTGCGGACGAAGCGCCGCTCCGGTTTCGATGAACGAAAGAATGTCGTTCTTTGTAACGCGGCCGCTGATTCCGCTGCCCGGGATTCGCGTAATGTCGATGCCGTGTTCTTTTGCAATATTGCGAACAAGCGGGCTGGATTTTTGACGGCGGAGTTCGTCGATGGTTGCATTGCCATTATGCCCGCCATTTGTGGCTGCAGCGGCAACTGCATGAATTTGCGGTTCAGTTTTTGCGATTTCAGCGGCTTTTGGCGGCTCAACAGGACTTTGGGCTTCAGGCTTTGGACTTTGGACAGCGGCTCCGCTGGCACCAACTAATGCAAGAACGGCGCCGACCTCGACGGTCTCGCCTTCTTTTACATTGATAGACAGCAATGTTCCCCCGGCAGGTGACGGTACCTCGGCATCGACCTTGTCGGTCGATATCTCAAGCAGTGGTTCATCCTTTTCTATTTTGTCGCCAACGGCTTTGAGCCATTTGGAAACGGTGCCCTCAGTGATCGACTCGCCCATTTGGGGCATTACGATCTCGGTCGCGTCGGCTGATTGCGGATTGCGGATTGCGGATTGGGGATTTTCGGGTGAAGTAGCGGCAACAGTCGTTTGAACTGTTTCCATGACCGAGTCTTGAGCAACAGGCTCCGGCTGTGCGGTTGCGGGCTGACTGACTTCCG
>JANMDA010000227.1:0-54215 GCA_031376085.1 Chloracidobacterium sp. | reverse complement strand
TGTCTTTAGTAAAGTCGTGGGCCGGAACATATTTAACATTGACCTGCTTCAGTGTTTTCTGAATGATCTGTGCCTCAGTGATGGGAAAGTTACTCTTAAAGATCGGATCTAATCGCCCGACACGCCTTCCATCCGCAGTGTATAAGAGGTCGTCGCTTCGGCCCTCGATCTTTTCAATAAGCGGCAGTTTTCTTCCGCAATCACACTTCGCGTCCGAAAGTTTGCCGGCGTCGCCGACTCTGTATCTAATAAGTGGCATGTCGACATTGATCAGGCCCGTACAGATAAAGTCTGAAGAGTCATCACCACTTTCGACAGTTTCAATGATTCCGGTATCCGGCCATTGATGCATCGATCCGTGCTCGCACTCGCTGGCGGCTGCGGCAGTCTCGGACATCCCGTAAGTCTCACGGACCGGACAACTAAAGGCTTCGCTTATCGTCTGTCGTTGATGTTCATATAATGGTTCGGCGTTTGTTATTACGACCTCCATTTTGAGATCTTTGCGTCCAAGTTTTAGTGTTTCCTGGGCCAGCGTATAGATCGCAGAAGAATAACCAAGAATATATTTGATCTTGTGATCAACGATTGCCTGCAAGTACGACGGGATCAGATGCGGAGCAAGGTGATATGAGGATAGATACAGTTGATTCAGCCCGGCGTTCCAAACCCAAAAAGGTGGCTTCTGCTGTCCAACGGGCGTAACAAGCTGGCCGCCGAGGATCGCCCAACGATCCTTTCGCGAAATGCCGTACCATTTTTTTGCTCGCGCTTCTAAAAGCGCATACCACTGCTTCACCGACTGAAACGAGAACCACAGATCAAGCGAAGTGCCTGTAGTGCCGCTTGTGTGATCGTGAAACATTTTCGAGATCGAACAGTCATCAGCAACAAACTCGTTACCGCTCTCTCTCAAAGTTTGTTTTTCAAGGATCGGCCAGTTTTCTAAATATTCCCACGATGCAGTATCGCCCTGCCGCCGTCTCTCTTGCCATTGGTGACGATAGTAAGGAACCTCAGTCGCTGCCCGGTGCAAGATGTATGAAAGCCTTCCCGCGCGCCAATCAGCCCATTGGTTTTCGTCCCACATATCGCGCTCCAATGCTTCTTCAACCAGTTTGTCGGTTTCTTTATCGTACCTACACCATCGCAGGTAATACCCACGCGCGCTCGCAACCAGCGTGCGCGATGAAGCGGGCAATTTGTGATAAATATCCAGCGCGAGACTCATTTATTCGAAGTAAGGAATGAAAAATCTTTTGGCGTTTGTTCTTGAGGCTTGGTTTTCATGATCTCAGCGAAAAGTTCGTCCCAACAGATTCGAACAGCTTTCCACGAAGACAACTCCGCCAACAATCGTCCATTCTTTGAAAGTTTTTTTGTCAGTTCCGGGTCTTGCAAAAGCGAATTGACTGCATTTGCCATACCGTCAACATCTTCATCAGCGACCAACATTCCATTCGTGCCATCTTCTAAAAGATCTGACAAGCCCCCGACCGCGGTTGCAATCACCGGCAGCCCTATTGCGCATGCTTCGACAACGGCGACCGGCATATTATCTATTCTGTTTGTGTTCAGGTAAATGTCGGCTTCGGAAAATTCCTTGATCTTTTCTTCATGGTTAAGAAAACCCGGAAAGCGAATCGCATCTTGTAAACCTAAGTCCGCTGCCATCTTCTTGATCTCGGGCTCCAGGCCTTTATCCAGACCCGCCATGACCAAGCTCGCATCAGGATGAGAATTTCTGACCGACTTTAAAACCTTCACTGCCATTTGTGGATTGTAAATCGGATGAAATGACCTCATCCATATCAATCGCGGCTCGATCTTGCTTCTGAACCTGCATAGATAATTATCTACCTCAACAATATTGGGAATCACTCGAATAGGAAATCCCAAATGTTTAAGTCCGCGAACCAAAAACGTAGAAGGTGCGACAAGTATGTCCGCTCTTGCCAGCACGCGTTTCACCGAACGCGGATACTTTTTTGAAAACGCAGGTAAATTACCGCCGTGAAGAACGAAGATCATTGGGACGCCTAAAATTCGCCCAAAAAAACTGACCGTCTCGGACATAAAAATATTTAGTCCGCTGTAGACTTCGAGAATAAGAACGTCAAAGTTTTTTCGATTCCAAAGAACTGTCCAAACAATATCAAGCAAACGCCACAGCTTATTTATCTTTGAGGAGCAACTGATCACCGTGTAGCCTTCTTTCGACAAAAGATCGGCCAATATCTGTCCCTGCGACGTAACGTAACCTGCATTTCTACCGAGCAGGTTACCAACAACGCACAAACGCATTTGCTTGATCTCTTTGGTGGCTACGGGTTGGTTCAAAATAATATCGCCAGCGTTAGATGGTAAATTTGTTATGTCTGAATTTGTGGTGTGATCGTCCTGCGAGATTTCGTCGGCGACGGCTGGCGGAGAGTAACGATTGTTATAAAGCTAAGTCCCCAAATAAAACCAGGTGCCGCTAATCTCATACCTGTATTCATCATAAACATGGCCGTCCAGACCATGATTCCAGCCACAAAAGCTTTGCCGGGTTTCGAATTCGCGCGTGTTATGTTGGCAACCATCATTGCGAGCATACAAGCTAATGCAGCAAGCCCAAAACCTCCGTGTTCGGACAGCATTCGCGAAAACTCAGTATGGCTTGCGGCCTTATTCAAGAAGAATTTTTCGCGGTAAGTGTATGCAGAACCGACCCCGACACCAAATACAGGATTCTCCAAAAAAATGTCAATATCCGATGAGGCAATTTCCGAACGCTGGGTCGTACCCGTATCTTCGAAACGCTCCTGTAGGGCTCCGCCGGTGAAATCATTCAGCATGGGATAAATAAAGAATAGAAAAAACCCTGCCAAAACGATTGCGGGAAAGATCTTCTTCAATCCTGCGGCCACATCTTGTAGCCCGAATAACAGAAGAATCGTTATGGCGCCCACAGCGTTATACATTCCTCCGCGCGAAAACGTCATTACGGAAAGCGCAGAAAACAACAGAGCCGAAATTGTGAAGTAGATCTTGACCCCCGGCCTTCGCTTGAGCAGCATAAGGCCGGCTACCGAGAGAAAAGCACCCAAGCCCAGCATTCCTGACACCTGATTGGGCCCAAAACCGCCGCTGGTCGTGAAATTCGATTCGCCGTTGAAATTAAGTTCTTCGGCCGTCACCGTGTAGAAAAGTGCGGAAATCGCAACGCTGATAAGAGGCAAAATGATCGCAAATAAAAGCCTCTGAAATTGTGCCGGACTGATCCTGACATTATAGAAAAACCAACAGCTTACCATCAACAGCAGCGGACCTGATATGTTGAAACTCAACGTGGGCGTCACGCGGCTCAGATCCAGCTGCAAAATAGTCAAAACACACGCGGGAAGAAGACATACAAAATACAACAGGGGAAGTTTGGGAAAATTGAATCGTTTGGTGCGAACTAACGCGACAAACAGGATGGCAGCCGAGGCATATTTTCCAAATTCCCACGGTGTCGGCACACCAGCCATTCTCCACAGCACCTCTGCACCAACTATATACGCGACGACTAACGTCACATGACCGGTATTTACCTTTTTTCGCAACGCAAGAAATAATCCCAACGAGAAGACCAGAGCTGGGTGAAGTATTGCCGCCGATCCACCGCTGTAAAGACCTACTCCCAATGGTATATGGACAAGTGTCAGCAGCATCACGATCAAAAAATCTCGCGAAACTTTGCTTTTCACTCCGCTGAGTTTCGTACTGCGGGCGATGGGCCGATTGATTAATGCTTCTGCTCTCATTCTTTATTTCGGATTTCTCATTAAATCGGAATAAATACACTTTAACCTATCTTGTAAATAGCCGATCGAGTGATTTTTCCCGACATATTCCTTTCCCCTTGATCCTAATTCCTGTCGAAGCTCTTTATCAAGAATAAGTTTCGTCGCGGCTGCGGTCAATTCTTCAACATTTGCCGGTTCAACCAATATTCCCGTGCGTTCATTTACTATATCCGGGACGCCTCCAACTTTTGTGGCAACTACGGCTATGCCGTGGGCCATTGCTTCTAAAATGACGTTTGGCGTGCCTTCATGTTCGGAGGTGAGGACAAGGATGTCCGATTTTCTATAAACTTCGGCCATATCTTCCTGTTCACCCAGGAATGATAATTTAGGTTCACCAATTCCTTGTTCGCGGGCGAACCGTTCAAGTTCGGCTCGAAGCGGCCCATCGCCCGCAATAATAAATTCTGCCTCTACATCGGGCAATCTGTTGAGTACTTTTGACGCCATTTCAATAAATAACTCACAGCGTTTTTGGTGAACGAGTCGGCCGGCAAACAGAATCCTGATAACGCCTTCATTATTCGACAAACGATAATAATCGCCTTCGATGTTTCCGACTACGTTACGGACAAGCTGAATTTTTTTGGGATCGAGCCCAATTTTAATTGCCCTGTCGATGGCTATTTGTGAATTTGCGATTAGATTTTGCGGAGACTGCAATTGCCATTTGCTGAAAAAACCATTTGATGCGACCTCATTTAGCATATCGCTCCGTATCGCACCGATATTTTGAACACCCAAAATACGCCCCGTAAGAGCCGCGTAAATGTTTGTAAAAAAATGCGCGCTTTGTAAAATTTCTACCGGATGTTTTCGAACGTTCTGAATTATTTTGCCGAGCCTTACAAACTGATTTTGTGAGCCGCCGACCCAATCGACATCGATCCCGAGTTCCTGAATATCTTTTTCAAATGCTTCTCCTTTTGTAAGGCACAAAACGCGGGTTTCAATCTCCTCGGCCTTTAATGCCTGGAGCATATAGATGAGCTGCCTTTCAGCACCGCCGCGTCCAAGTGTTCCGGCAAGAAAAGCGACTTTCATATTCTAAAATGGATCTGTCCGGATTAGGAAAGCGTGGGAACGTTCCAAGCCTCTCGAAGGGTCTTACCAATATAATCCCGCCAGTCCTCAAGACTGTATTTCTGTGCGGTCTCGATTGCTTTTGTAGACATTTCTTCATACTTGTTCGGATTCGAACAAACATCTATAACGGCTTTCGACAATTCTGCTGACGATGGCGAATCGAGCAAAACTCCGCAACCGGACGAGATGAGTTCGGGCAGCACTGAAACTTTAGTCGTTATTACCGGCATCCCGCTCGCGAGAGCCTCGAGAACGACTTTCGGAAAACCTTCGGAAGCTGAAGTTGGATAACAAAAAACGTGATTCTGTTTTAACAGCGAAATGACCTTTGCTTGCTCAAGTTTTCCGTGAAACGTCACTTTGTCGTTCAAACCAAGATCCTGCACTTGTTGTTTTAATGTCGGCAGCAATGAGCCGTCACCGATCACATCAAGCGAAGCATTCGGAAACGCTCGCAATATGTCAGGCATGCTGTCGATAACAACGTCCGTTCCCTTTCTTGCTTCCTGTCTGCACGCGATCGCTAATTTAATTTTGCCGTCTGTCGGCAGTGTAAGAGACTTGCTTCCAGCGATCTGTTCGCGTCTCAGTGATGATGAAAATATCCATTTCACACTCGAATTACAACGCGATGGAGCCTCGGATGAACCGCCGGTTGCAAACATTACATTCCGTCCGCCGCCAAAAAATTCCATACTCCATTTCCAAAATCTCTCTGCCACAGTGCGCTGCACGAACCAATTTCCGCAATGCCTCACAAAGAGCGGTTTACGCATCAGCAGGGCAAAGATCATTCCGATCGTTCCAACATCGCCCGGTATCGGCGTATGGACCGCGTCGGCTTTTTTTACTTCGCTCCAGATAATTTTTCCATTGCGGATAATCCACAATGGAATGCCCAGCTTTCTTCGCAAACCGGAACCGCCAGGTACTGACAAAGGAACAACTTCTAAATTGCGGCCCTTTAGCGGCGATGCACCGTTTAACGATGCTGAATTTTCGGAAGGAATTACTAAGGTGGTTTTAGCGAAAAGCTCTGAGATCGCCTCCATGTGAAGCGGAAAACCGCCGTCAGTTGAAAATCCGGATAGCGAACTTTCAGACGGCCAGCAAATTTTGTGTGATATTACAGCGAGAAACATTCCGTTTGCTTATCGAGGCATGATCGAAAGACCTTTGAACATTCATATTCCCCGAGCGACGCTAAGCACTCCCTCGATCCTTCCGAGCAGCTCCTGCACATCGCTCCAGCGTCGCCGCCGCAAAGCCGAAGCTGCGATCCGTAAAAATTCGAAGGCTTGATAACGCCAAAAACGGAATGACCGTCGAACACCGAGTGGCCCGACAATATCACGAAAGACAAAATAATAATTCGCGACACATTTGTAACCTATTCGGCGCCGGTCCGCCCTCCCGTGCGGAGAGCGAAGTTCTTCACATTTAGCGTCGCCGCATTGCAGCAATGTCCATGTGCGGCCGGCCTTTAGAGAAAAATGTGCGTCTTCGAGAACTCCATAATCCCGAAAAAATTCATGGAAGCGCCCGCCCGCATCAAATACTTCACGCCGCCAAACCGCACAAGCCGTTGTCATAAAATCAACTTCCCTCGTTCCCGAAAAAGGCGGCTGTAAACTGTTATTGATCGGATAACCGCTTTTAAAGTCATAACGACCGGGCTCGAATTCCGTCAATAGTCCTAAACGCTTATACCACCGCCATCGCTGTGATGCGTCTGCGCCAAAATATTCATTTGCACGATAACCGACGACACCGCCGATCTTGCATTCCGAATCCTGGCCAAATACATCGAGAATATTTTTGAAAAAATCTTTGTCCAGCCTGACATCGTCATCTACAAACGCAACAAAATGTCCGGTGGCGGCGTTAATGCCGTGGTTTCTTTGAATTGCCGTTCCGCCACCCTGGCGTATGTACTTAACGTCGAATTGGTATTGATCCTTGACTGCCCGGACGATCATTTCCGTTTCATCATCTGGAGAACTATCAATGAGAATGACTTCAGTCGGCAATAGTGATTGCTCTGAAAGATTGGACAATAATCCTCTTACTTCTTCAGGACGATGAAAGGTTGGTGTAACTACAGAAATTGTTGGGATGTCCATTTTTTGCGCGAACTATTTTTTCTTTCGAGCAATTTTGAGTAGGGTCTCGGCAACTCGTTCTCCCGATTTACCATCGAGCATTGAACCAAACATTTGATCGATCAATTTCTCACGCTGCTTAGAATATTCATCTGGATTTGTCAGAGAATTCTTTAGCAGTAACCTCATGTTTTCGGCATCCCAGGCAACATGAATAGCTTCGCTGTCAACAACGGGTTTGTAATGGTCGAATTGATAATAATCCGCATACGAAAGTTCTTCTAAAGGTACGGATCTCGGATTATAACCTACGTTGATGACCGGTTTATCGAACATACAAAGTTCCAACGACACTGTTGAAGCTACGTTAATTCCAAGCGAACAATGCCTAAGAGCATTCACCAATGCAAAAGAATCTTCATATTTTGGCGTAAGCCACGCAGGTTCCCAAAGTGGATCGGCAAACAGAATATCCGGCCGCCGGCGTCTTAAGTCGTCAAAACGCCCCGTCAGATCCTTCGCATAAACTCTGACTAACAATTGCGGTTTCTCAGTCTCCGCAAATTCTGCAAGCATGTCTGCGATCTCTTCAACGATCTCCGGCTCGCCGGGCATGTGATTCGGCATCCCCGTAGTATAAAGCACGATCGGACGTTCCGGGTCCGCCCCAATTTGGCTACAGTATTCGTCGCGAGATAAATAAAATTTCGTTTGAAAATGAAAATCAAATTGCGGTGTACCAGTTACGAACACATTTTCAGGTTTTATCCACCCGTACATATCGAGCAACTGCTTCTTTAGAGATTCATTCCAAACGAGGAAATAATCATAGGGCAATGTGATCCGCCCTTGTGACGTCAGATTATCCCAACTAAAAATGAACGTGGCCGTAGGAATGCCGAGCCATTGAGCCGACTGTATCGCCTGGATCGCATTACGGCTATGAATGTGTGAACCGTTAAAAACAAGAGTAGGTTTGATCGTCTTGTATAGATCGGTGTATTCATCAGTTGGATTTAGTAATCGGCTGCTTACCCTTTCGGTCTTGGTGAGAATATTTATTCCGCTATTGCTTGCAAACGGCAAACTAAGCACTTTTTTTATTGCTCTAAAGGTTTTTTGACGAAGAGTCCTGGCTTCGCTGTCTCTTAATCTCCAGCGCTCTTGCGCGGCTCGCGACCAAAGCCACCGTCCATGCGCAATATCAATGATCTCCCTCTGAAAACGGATCAGCCATTTCTCTCGATATTCCGTTAGCGGATGGACATGATCAAACCGTTCGCGGAGCATGCGGTCAGTCTCTGCTTCGGGCGAAACAGTGAATAATGACAGTCTGGTATTTGCTTCGATCTCATCGAGTATCCCCGAATGGACAAAATTCCTGATAACTTCCCCTCTCGGTATGAGAGCGACCATACAACTGTCGTGTTTACCAACCTCTTTTGGTGGTTTATTTTTTTCTACGCCTTGAACCAATTGCATTATTTGCCGTTATTAACTGCAGATCGAGGAATAGAGTTACGGGAAAATATTCGAGTAAACATTAGTTTGAAAAGTGCGGTCGCGGTCGGATACGAGTAATAGCCGTCTTTTTCATCCGACCGGTCTATTGGTTGAAGTTTGTGCGCTTCAAGATCTGCAAGAAACATTTCTACTTTTGGCAGGCTGTCGAGGACAGCTTTATGCCCAATGTAACTGTGCCAATCGTTGACGAGATCAATGTCTTCCGCCTGTCCCTGAACATAAATTTCTCCGGCATCCAATTTCGCATTCATACGAAGCAATGTATATCCGAGATTGTCGTAATCTTTGTTAACAAGAGCCCAAAATGGCGAATATACGCCGCGGTAATTTGGGGTGATACCCTCGTGCCACAAAAAGGTACCGTATTTCGGTGCGTTGATAAGTGTGTTTGGCATATACACATCGACGCACATGGCAAACATCGCATCCAGTTTGTGTGCTTCGATCGCTGCCAGCAACTCTTTCGACTTAATATTGTCCGGCCTGATCTGCTCGATCTGCGATAGATCTTTCTTAGGACTGAACTTCAGTGTAGCGACGACCTGTTTTACTTTTGGAATATCTTTCTGCGCAATAAAAGTCCTATACAACAGGTAGTAAAGAAATTCGTTGGCAGTGCGGATCGTACCGTAGCGTTTTGATCGCTCCTTAAAACGCTGCATGACTCTTTCCCGTCTCCCGCCATCTCCGTTAAACGACCAATGCATCTTATCGGTCCAGATGATCAGTGAAAGGTCAGTGTGCTGGCTTAACCATTCGCATATTTTTTCGTCGTAAAAATTTTCGTTGCCGATAAAGGCTGTTTTTAACATGATTATACGTTTGTGATCTCGGCGTATTTTAGAACGTGCTCTTTAGTCTTTTCCAGCGAATCTCCCTGATCGAACATTCGGCCAAATATTTCGACCGAAGCAAGCTTGGCGACAAAATATGGATCCTGCGTTTTAATGAAAAACGCCTGAGCTTCTTTACTTAAACCGAGGCTGTCCGCCACCCAGCCGTTTTCAAAAAATCCGTCTTTGATCTTGATAAATTTATGGCCAAACATCGGGAAGCCGTTCTTTTGCTTAGTCACCAATTCCGCAGGTAAGTATTTTTCTGCTGTCTTTCGCACGATCCATTTATCGATGAGAAAAGGATGCCGATAATTATGAAATCTGCTTGACCTTCCGATCTTGAATTTGGACGGCAAATTTATTGCAAATTTCACGAGGCTTTCGTCTAAAAAAGGAAATCTCGCCTCGATCGAGGACATCATTCCCATCCGATCGTTGCGGTGAAGCAAAGTGACCAGATGTTCTCTGATCATATTGATAGTTAAATACTGTTCGCCCTGATTCTGTTTACCAAGAAAACTAAATTTTTCTTCCGCTCTCATCCGCAGATGCGGCAGCTCAAATCCCTCGACCAGTTTGCTGATGAATGACACGGGTGTATTCACATTTTCCGGAAATAAAAACTTATCTAATTTTGGAGCGAACTTATACAGTGATTTAACAGCGTTAACCGGAGACGAAGCCAGAGACTTAAACCGTTTAGCCAATAATTGAGGGTAACCAAGAAACAGTTCATCTGCTCCCTCACCGGTCAAGACAGCTTTTACGCCGGAATCACGAGCCAGACGCGCCACATTTGAAAAAGGAATGGAATTAACATGAATGACGATAGGGCAATCGTAAAAGTAAGTTACATCGGCCCAGTCGCGAAGGATCATTTCCGGCTCGAACTTATATGAAAAAACTTCCTTGTTAAGATGTTTTGACAACCTTTCAACATCTGGAAATTCGGAATATTTTCCTACCACATTTGCCGTAAACAACTTAATGTCGGCACTGCACTTTGTTGCGACCGCAGAGATAAGACTGGAGTCGATCCCGCCGCTTACAAAAGCTCCGACAGGTGCATCACTGATCAACATGCTTCGCACGCTCTCAGTGAAAAGATCTTCAAAGGTCGCTAAAACTTTGTCCGATGTTTGTCCATTCAATTCACGATAGAGATCGGGATCGAAATCGTCCAGCACATCGTAATAGGTGATTGTTTGCGGATCATTATTTTTGGCAACGCGTAAATAGCAACCGGGATGGACGGAGCGCAGCCCTTTGAATAAAGTATGCTCTACCGATTTTTCTGCCATATTATTGGCAGCAAAAAGAGTTCTGATCGGGTCAGGTTTTAAGTCCAGTACTTTTGCGAGAGCTTTTATTTCAGACGCCCAATAGAGTGCTCCGCCTTTTTCATAATAGTAGAGCGGTTTTATTCCCATCCGATCGCGAGCGAGAATAAGTGTGTCTTCTACTTCATCATAAAAAGCGAAGGAAAACATGCCTTTGACCTGCTGCAAACATGCATCGACGCCCTCATGAATGAGGGAATAAAACAAAACTTCGGTATCCGATGTTGTCTTAAATTCTAAATTGTATTCCCTCTCGAGTTTGTCTCGTATTTGTTGGAAATTGTATATCTCGCCGTTGTAAGAAAGGTTATATCTGTCGTTTGAGAAAGGCTGGTTTGCTGCTTCCGATAGGTCAAGTAAACTCAGGCGATTATGTGCCATCGCAACTTTACCGCGCTGCTGAATGCCGAAATTATCCGGCCCGCGATGCGCCATTGTCAGGCCGATCTCTTTGACGGTCTCTAACGAGGCCTGGCCCCCGTTTCGTTGAAACATTCCGGATATGCCGCACATATTATTAGTTCGCCGATTTCCCCGTTGTAAAATCAATTATCGCATTCGCCATGCGCTCACTATTTTTGCCGTCCAAATGTCCGCAAACATATTCGGCCATCCACCTTCGCTTTTCACGATGAAGATCGGGCTGTTCCAAATAAACTCTGACCGCATTTACCATTTCATCAAAATCATTCACTAACCAAACACCGCCCGACTCTGCTATTGGTTTAAAGTGGCTCCATTTGTGATTTACATCTTTGATCAATTGCTGATCTGCCTGCCCGGGTTGGGGATCGAAATCAAGATTCACAACGGGCTTATCAAATATTGCGGCATCGATCGTGACGGTCGAAGATAGATTAACGACAACATCCGCGTGTCTGAATGTATTTACCCATTCGACGATCTGTAGCTCATCCTGAGTTCTCTTGGTTAATGCTTTGCCCGTGTTGGGCGTCTCTTGCAGTCGAACCTTCGGTTGATAGAGATCGAAGAGTTCCTTCATCTCAGCATTGTCGTGGATCGGATGCGGCCTGACCAAAAGCTGCATATTGCCGAGGTCGCCATTCGCAACACGCTTTGCCATGTATTCCGCACCGTGTTTCTCTTGTAGAAAATTCGGCGAGCCAACTGCGTAAACGATGATCGGAAGATTTGGATCCAGACTCTGTTGACTGCAAAACTCTTTTCGATCTACATAAAAGCGTTCCTGAAAAAAAATATCGAACTGAGGTGCTCCGACAGCGTAAACCGGAGAATTTTTTGTTTCCGGGTAGAATTCATGTAACTCCTCTTTCGCTTTTTCATTCCAAACAATATAACCGTCATATTTAAATACCATTCGGTTTTTTGTTGAGATGTTATCCCATGAGGGAATATATGCCAGAGTCGGGATGCCTAATTTTTTCGCCGCTGCAAAAACCGCTGGTTGCTCAAATTGGAAAGGGCCGGTTGAAACGATTACATCCGGCCTGCTTTCTTTAAGACGAGCTTCGGCCTCATCCGAACGCGGATATGACAGCAGTAATTTCTCAAGATTGTTCTCCACTCCGCGTTCTGTTTGGAGCATCGCGAGCAGCTTGGCGGGCGGCTTTAATGCGCGTATTCGCAGTGCGGAGCGCTTGTCTCTCACATGCTCCATCATGCTCATCCGGCTTGCCGGCAAATAACGATAATCCCAAACAAATTCATTGAGCCTGCGAAGATAGTTATGAGGAATTTCCTTGAAAGCTCGAATGTGAGGGAAAGTTTTAATATCGGCGTCCACATCAGACCAGCAGGATTCCGCACCTTCGGTATATGAACTCGCCCATACCGACACACTTCCTTTTTGCGTCAGCGTTTTGACTAGTTCGGTGTGCAAAAACACACGATCGACTAATAAAGATGTGGAAAGAAGGAGAATATTAATATTCTTGGACTTCTCGGCGTCGGACAAATTGCCGTTGGAAATTGTGGAGTCAAGTTTAGTCATCGGGCACTAAAATGATTAGATAAGAAACGCCTAATCGTTATCGAATACCTAAATTTCTCAATTGATCCGTGGTCAATGCGTTAGCCCCGAGATTCGATGGAATCTTGAGAAGTTCCTTTGATTCCGAGGCTCGAGATGTATACATGCAGGTGTACATCAGCCGATCCTTTGTTCTCGCCTCTCCGCCTTTGTGAAAGCCTCTGGTGTCGGCAAAAATTATGGTTCCCTTCTTACCAGTGCCTTTTTTCCAATTTTCCTTTGGAAAGACTGCGTTCATCTGGTCGTCAGTCGTGCGACGCACTCCGCCCTCTATGAAAAATTCCGGCTCGATCGACCGAAACTGGCCTTTTCTATGCGTTCCCGGTGCGTAGGTAAATGGCCCGGCTCCCTCGTCTACATCATCTAAATAAAGAAAAAGCTTGAGTATGTAATTGTCCTCACGATCAAAATGCCAAAGCTGAGACTCACGCGCTTTGCCCTGCGACGCGAACGTCTTCCACACATTGTAATAACGCAATTTGGCGTACATCCCAAAATACGCATTCGCTATATTCAACAAGCGGTTATTCAGTGCAAACCGCGCAAATGCGCTTTCAGTATCGAAAGTTAATTCGCTGCCCAACATTTCCAAATTAAAAGTCTTATCACCGATGGCCTGGTCATTTACCTTTGACTTGAGGTCATCGATCTCTGATTTTTTGTCTTCCAACAAACGTCTAGTGGCTTCTTTCAATGCTAAGAACTCCGAGTCGTTATCAAAAAGTTCTTCGACTGAGGTAACGGCTATACCATCTGAATTAAGCGTTTTAGTGATACTTTTTTCGATACCACTAAGCGGGCTTTTATTATTGATCTTGTAATCAATAGTCGGCGAAAGGTTTGATCCGTAACGCCACACCAAATCTGTCTTTTTTACAGACCTTATTATCGATCTCATCCTGCTGTTCATAATTCTTTCTTTGTAATGGATTGATGCAGTTCCTTGAGATTTGCTGTAATTGTCGGCTCTCCGGCATAAGTAATTTCAATATCTTCGAAATAAAAACGGTCGATCAGTTTCATCAATTCGCGTGCCGGCAAGGTGAAGAATATCTCAACGAAAGCAGGTGCTGCACTTTTTGAAAGTAATCGGGAATTCCACGCCGCAAGCCCCATTGCAAGATGATCGTAATGTCTGTCAACATTTTGTGATGGAAAGCACTCAAGCAGCGCGCGTTTTTCGTCAGCTACCGATGTAATATCGACAAAACCATTAGGAAGAAGCGTATTTTGAACCTGATAACCCCAGATCTCGATGTCAGGTAATCGAGCCAGTTTATTCGCCAACCAGAGAATGTGATTGATCATCCGGTGCTTCGGCGCACCATCAAATAGCCACGGACACAGGATCACATCAGGATTGACAGTATGAATTATCTCATTAAGATTCTCTAGATCTTTCTTTTCCGGCTTTGGCTTTAGATTTGAGATATTCAATTCGAACATCTTCGCGCCCAGCCGTTTGCAAACATTTTGGCTTTCCTTTCTTCGCACCTCACTTTCTACATCGTTTTGCTGGCCGTCAGTGCAGTAAACGATAGAGATCTCGACACCTGCATCTCTTGCCAAAGCGAGTGTGCCGCCCGCTCCGACCACCTCGTCGTCCTGGTGAGGTGCAAGCAAAAGAATCGACTTGCAGGATGCAACCGGCAGACGCTGCGGGACTACATCATGCCTGAATGATTCGATCTCGAGGATTCGCGAGGTCAAAGTAATATTATTTGTCCCGAAATATCGTTTCGTAATAAAACGATACGGGCCGGCACGCACGATATATGAGTTCAGAATGCGGAAGATACGCTTTGGCATAAGGTTAATTAAAGGTTATTTAATTTATCCGTCTTGGCTGATGTTATCTGATTTAGCTGCTTCGCGCGACGCTTGCCAAATCGAGCCCGCCATGCCCGCCATCCTCTGAGAATAACTTTCATCCATAGTTGATAGCGTCGAGGCGCCAAAACGAGGCAAAGCGGTTCGGGAGCGACATGCAGTGTCGGCTTGAATTTTCTTTTAAATTCAAAAAGATGATTATTTCTTTTTGAATCGCCGGGGCCGCCGATATTGAAGTGGCCGCAGCCGTATTCATAACCGAAACGCATCCCCGTAAAAAACATCAGAGCGGCCGGGCTTGGCTTTTTGCCCAAAACTTCTTGGTCCAAAGCTGCGAGCGTCACTTCACAGATCGCTCCGTCTCTCACATAAAGCTGGGCGGCGTTCAGTTCTCCCTGATCGGAACAAAGATGCAGCTCAGCACGGTTTTCCTGTGAGCCCAGTTTGAAAACTTCACGCCAAAATTTTTTAGGCCTGGGTGACAGTAAAAATCCTTTTTTTAATGCAAGTTTTTCGAACATTTGCCATGCTGTCTCAAAATCCGCATCGGTATCCGATGAGCGTATTTCGTAATTAAAACGCATCGCTCGCCTTATATCCTGCCTTGCCGTCTCACTAAAACTCTGGATAGTTTCAGCATCGTCAGCTTTTTGCTCGATCAGCAATGAATTCCGTGAATCTCGGCAAAATGGATATGGTTCCATCTGCTCAATATTTTTCAAGGCACGAACTTCTTCAAATATAACTTCCTGCCCCTGCGTAAATCGAACAAAAACATAGTCTTCCTTCTTTAACAGTTCAACCAAATCTGCTAAGCGTGCAGCGATGTCAGTGTTTTCCGGCTCAAAGAAAAACGGGCCGCGATCGATCAAACCAAAGCGAAAAGGATAAGTGCCGACTTCGACGATCGCGGCAAATGCTGTTGGCTGATCCTTGCTCCCGCAATAAAAAAAGCGGGCTTTATGATTTTCCGCTTCGTATGCTTTTACCCAGTATGGAAACTGGCGATACGAACACGATGTCGATTCCAACATATCACCCCAGTGTTTAACGTCCACTGTAGGCACTTCCTTCCACTCAGCCATAAGCGAAGTAGCCGGATTTGGGGCGGTTACGGTTTTGGAGGACGGTTGTGTAAGCTGATTTAGCATTATTGCTGACAGAGATTGCTACCTATCTTAAGCCGGTCAACCGTTCATTTAATATTGCCGATACTCTCGGTATGCCAGGCCAGAGAAGGCTGAACTACACCTGGTTCTTTGCCCAAGTAACCAATTGTCCTTGACGACACATCAACGACACTGAACGAGGCAATCCCATTATTGGTGTATGTCGCCCGTGCTCCGCTCTCAACGATGATCAGCTTAAGATGGTAGAGCCCGGAATTAAGTAATCCGCCCGGTATCTGTAACGCAGATCTATAAATACCTGTATCGTACTGGGTTGAGGTGGAGCTGGTTGTCAACACAACGATCCCTTGTTCATTGAGCAAATGATAACTAATATGGACCGCCCGACCAGGCGTTATCGACCAGAATTCCGTTTCAATATTGATCGGAGCCTGCATACTGATTATCCCGTCGGGCTGGCTGCCCTCAGGAGCAATTTTGATGCTTTTGATCTTTAATACATCATTACCTGGGGCTGCATCCGGTGAATCCCATTTGGAGACTTGTTCCTGAACAGTGAAACTCTGCAGATATTCAGTTATCATATCCGCCGGCTCGCCTTGTCCTGTTAATTGTCCGTCACTCAGCATAATTGCACGGCGACAAAGTGTTTGCACGGCAACCATGTTGTGACTTACAAAAAGCACTGTCCTGCCCTGCGAAGCCACATTCCCCATCTTACCCAAACACTTCTTTTGAAATTCCGCATCACCGACTGCCAACACTTCATCGACGATCAGTATCTCAGGCTCGAGATGCGCCGCGACGGCAAACGCGAGGCGCACATACATACCGCTCGAATAACGTTTGACCGGCGTATCGATAAATTTCTCGACCTCGGCAAAATCGACAATTTCATCAAACTTCGCTCGGATCTCGGTCTTAGTCATGCCAAGAATGGCCCCGTTTAGAAAGAGATTCTCGCGGCCGGTAAGTTCAGGATGAAAACCTGTTCCCACTTCTAATAAACTCGCGATGCGTCCTTTAACGCGCACTTCGCCAGTTGTCGGAGCGGTCACCCGCGAAAGTATCTTGAGCAGTGTGCTTTTGCCTGCGCCGTTGCGGCCTATGATACCGAGCACTTCGCCTTCTTTGACGTCGAAAGACACGTCGTTGAGAGCCCACAGCTCATCGGCACTGTTACCATTTTTCCCATTGTTCTTTGCGCGTGGATTGCCTCCGATCTTGGACAGCGGGTCAGGTTTCCCAGTTAACTTTGCCCATTGCCGGCTAAAGTCGTCAACAAGGCGCTTTCCACCAAGGACGCCGAGGCGATAGTGTTTTGAAAGATTTTCAACTTGAATTACCGTTCGAGACATATTTACAAAACTGAAACTTTACTGCAGGCCAAATCTTTAGGACGAATGATGCCTTTCATATTGCTATGACTTTCGACTCTTAAACCGTATCCATAAACGTCTTTTGCACCCGGTTGAAGAGCACAATCCCAACTGCAAAAATGATCACCGTAACCGCGGCAGAATATCCGAGCAGTCCCCAACTGAATGTTCCTGTTCCCAGAAATGCGTAACGGAATGTTTCGATGATCGGTGTCATCGGGTTTGCCGCCATTATCCACTTATACTGCTCGGGCAATTTGGAAAGTGGAAAGATGACCGGCGTTGTATACATCAACAACTGCGTTCCAAATTGAACCAGAAATCTAAGATCGCGGTATTTAGTTGTCAAAGATGAAACCAGGATGCCGGTGCCCAATCCGAGCGCAGCCATCATCAAAAGCAGAACAGGCAGCAGCAATATAGCTGACGTTGGATGAATATTGTTGTCGCCGAGAAGAAAATAAAGATAAAATGCAAGAAACAAAAGGAGCTGAATGCCGAATTTGATCAGGTTTGAGATAACCACGGATAGAGGCACAACAAGCCGCGGAAAAAACACTTTGCCGAAAATGCTCGCATTTACATTAAATGTCTCCGAGGTTTTCATGAGGCAATCAGAGAAATAATTCCACGCCGTTATGCCCGATAGATAAAATAAGACTTTTGGCATACCGTCGGTGTCGAGCTTGGCAATATTTCCAAAAATCACAGTAAACGTAAGGGTTGTCAGCAAAGGCTGTATGAAAAACCAAAGCGGTCCGAGGATCGTCTGTTTATAAAGCGAGAAAAAATCGCGCCGGACAAACATTATGATCAGGTCGCGATACCGCCACAGATCTGACAGGTGAAGATCGAACCAGCCGCTCTTCGGACGTATCACGAGCGTCCAGTCTTCGGAATTATTTGCACCCTTTGGTTGATGGTTTTCCATCTTGATCTCAGCCATTTCTTCCATCGTTAAATTTGTGCCTTCATTCTGCCTTTACTTCAAACACGTTCCGCTGCTGGCATCAGTTTATGTGTCGAGGCCATTAAACCTATACTTATCCATTGCCAAACATAGAAGCTATTGTCACTTTTTCCGCCGTAAAAATCCGACCATGTGTTCTTCACCGATCCGTGGTCAAGCCAGTTGCCGGCAAAACTATCCAGCGCCGTATTGATCGTCTGATCCGCCCAGTCTCTAAGCTCATGACGCAGCCATTCACGCTGCGGAGTTTGCAGCGGCCGCTTTGGAGATTCTGTCAGGCTCTCAGGAATTAATCCGCTTGCTATCTGACGCAGCATTGCCTTGCGTGTACCGTTATTGATCTTGCGTTCGATTGGTTGACGAAACGCCAACTCGAAAAGCCTGTGATCCAAAAAAGGTTCCCGCAATTCTGTCGAGTACTTCATCGAAATGCGGTCGTTAAATCGCAGCACCTTTGGAATCTTGGTATATCGTGTGTCACGATACTGGAGATTTCGAACGCTATCTGTAAAAACTGTTGGAAACTCAATCGACTCGGCCAGATTGCGAAACTCAGGCATGAGACAATCCGGCTTGACCGGAGATTCCCTTGTGCCCTGGATCAAACCGGGCTTATGTCCATTAGTGGTTGGAATATAATAATCGTAGCCGGCCCATTGCTCATCCATCCCGTTTCCGTCTAGCAAAACGGTAACCCCGTTTTCCTTTGCTTTCTTAAAGACATTTGAATAGGCGATCGTCGGCAGGCCTCCAAATGGTTCGTCCTGACTGGCCTGAATTTCATTTGCCAAAACCGGAACATCATCTGATGTCAATTTGCAGACAACGAGATCATGCTTTGTTTTGGCGATCATTCGTTCTACCCATGGCAATTCGTCATAATTCTCATCGCCCGTTGCAAACGTAAAAACTTTTACCGCACTATCTTCGCCTTGTACGGCATGGACTAAACCTAAAAGAGTCGATGAATCCAACCCACCACTGAGATTGATGCCAACAGGAACATCTGAACGGAAACGAAACTTCACGCTTTCCTTCATTAAGGCTAGATACTCTTCCGCAACTTCATTTTCGGACCGCGTATCGAATTCTTCGCCTGAGCGTTCTGCAATGTCATACCAACGTGTGATTTTTATTTTGTGGTCGCTCCACTCCAAATAATGTCCCGGCGGCAAGGATTCGATCGTTTCCCAAAACGTCCGCTTTGAGTGGTCATATTGGCCGTTGGTGAGATAGGTCGCCCAAGTAACTTCATCAGGAACAAGTAATACACCGGCGGCTTGCAATGCCTTTATCTCGCTGGCGATAAGCAGTGTGCCGTCACTCTTCTGATGAAAATTCAAAGGCTTTACGCCGAAACGATCCCGTGCAGCGAAAGCCTTTTTCTCTTTCACATCCCATATGATGAAGGCGAACATTCCGATCAATTTGTCCAAGCAAGCTCGTCCCCATTTTTGATAGGCGGCCAACAAAACTTCGGTGTCGGATTTCGTTCGGAATGTGTATTCGCCCTCAAGCTCTCGTTTCAATTCAAGGTAATTGTAAATTTCTCCATTAAGGACAACCACAAGATTTCCAGATGCACTGAACATAGGCTGGCTGGCCGCATCGGACAGATCAATGATAGCCAACCGGTTTTGTCCCAGCCCCGCAATACGATCCGGAGAAATAAATATGCCTTCACCATCCGGCCCGCGATGCCGCTGCGAAGTGACCATAGCGGCGAGGGTGTACTCGCTCCATGATTTTCCTAATATTCCGGAAATTCCGCACATAAATTTAGATCGTTTGCGATGCTCCTGATTGCATTGAACGGTTTTTGATCATCGCTTCGGCTCGATCCCAGTCGTCCTGAGTATCAATGTTTATCGAATTAGCCTCGCTCATCTCGTAACCGCGAACATCGCGGCCATACAAATTTCCATACTCAGACAACACGCTACGTTTGGTAACGTAAACCGAACCTTCGCGATGAAATGCCGGCGGCAGATCTTGTCGTCTTTTTACCGGTTCGCTATCACTGCTCGACAACGTCATCTCACCGTCAGGCGAACGCCAATATACCCATTTTGGATTGTAAGTTGCCGGAACCGGTAAAATACTTACCACCGAGTCCGCCCTGGTTGTTTCCAATAATTCGATACAATTATCTATGTCTTCAGCCCGCCTGAGCGGATTAGTCGGCTGTAGTAAACAAACAGCATCGTAAAATTCACCTAGCGATTCCAACTTGGTAACAGCATGGAGTATTACGGGAAACGTCGCCGTCGCATCTTCAGCAAGTTCGACAGGCCTCATGAACGGAACGTCGATGCCAAGCGATCGGCCAATGTCAGCTATTTCTTCGTCTTCAGTGCTCAATATCGTTTTTGTCAAGCTTTTGGCAGCCAGTGCCGCTTCAGCGGTATATGCCAGCAAAGGTTTTCCGCACAGTGGCCTTATATTTTTGCGATGGACTCCTTTTGATCCGCCGCGTGCGGGGATGATGCCTAATACTTTCATTTAATAAGTAAGCATTTTCTCGATGCTCAATGGAGCCTCGGCAAGAACCTTTGCGATATTTTCACCTGCCTTTCCGTCGCCGTATAGTTTGTCCATGTCGCGTCGACCACTGGTGATCTGCTGACGTGCGGCAGCCAGGATCGCATCTTTCTCATAACCGACATCGATTACGTTGTTTCCTCTCTCACGTCCAACTTGTCGTGTACCGATATTTACGACCGGCACGCCAAGATACGAACATTCTCGAATTCCAACACTCGAATTACCGATCAGACACTTGGAGTTGTATAGAAGCCTTAGAAAATCAGTTGGCGACATGCTCTTAAAGAAATGTATATTCTCCGGGTTGTGCCGTTCCCTGAATGAACGTATCCCGCCTGATGTGCCATCGGAACCGGCGTCAACATTCGGCCAAAACCACAGCGTTGGCATATTGATCTCGTAAACGGCCTCAAGGGTTTCCATTACATGCTTACGCGCTTTCTCATGCTCCGTTGTGACAGGATGCTGCATTACAACAAGATAACCATTGACCAGCTCGTGAAGGACGCCTACACCACCGTAGCGTTCGAATGGATTGAAATTTAACGACGGATCGTCAAGGATCTCTGTCGCGATGTCAATGGACGGGCAACCGGTGACATGGATTTTGCTGGTCTCTTCGCCCATTTTCTTAACACGCTCACCGGCAAAAGGCGTCGCGACGAGATGCAGATCAGCTAGTTTCGTAACAGAATGCCGCACCTTTTCATCGATGGAACCCGTTACTTCGCCGCCCTGAATGTGTGCGACGGGAATATTCATATACGATGCCGCCACTGCAGTCGCCAAAGTCTCAAAGCGATCCGCGACCGTGACCACAACGTCCGGTTTAAGATTATCGAAAACAGTTGCCAGCTCAAGAATTCCAAGACCTGTAGTCTTTGCCATCGATGCAGGATTTTCGCCTTCGAGAACCATATAAACGCGAGCATCGATCGCAAAGCCGTCCTTCTCGATAAAGTTTACGGCTGTGCCATATCGATCAAGCAACGCAGATGCTGCAACGACAAGCTGCAATTCAAGATCGGGATGATCCTTTATCGCCTGCAGCACCGTTTTTACACGGCTGTAGCTTGGCCTGGCTGTTACTACTACACAAATTTTTCTTGGCATTAGATTGTTAATCTCCAGAGCCGTTAGTCTCGACGAGGTCGCTTAATTGAAGAAATTCGTCGATTTGCATATCGCGGCGAAGCTTCTTACCCAAAACATTGGGCAATTGCGAAGCAGGCATTCCGGTTCCGGGTTTTTTTAGCTTCAAATGTTCTTCGGCTAAAACTGTTCCGGCCGGAAGCTCGGCTCCAGCAACAACGCTTTTTGTAAACAATGATCGCAGATGCGACATTTCGCCTGCCATCTTCGTCTTATCAACAGGTGAATCGATCATTTTTTCGATCTGCCTGCATCCATCGACCAGTTGTCTAAGTTCACTAGTGGTGACGGATGCTTTTACGTCTGGCCCGAACATTTCACGGCTCATTGCAACATGGATCTCGAGTATCTCTGCTCCCAAAGTTACAGCGGCCAATCCCGCAAATATATTGCCCGTGTGGTCAGACAAACCGACGGGGATTTGGTACCTCTCTCTTAAAACGTCGAGCACGTTAAGCCCGACTGATTCTGCCGGACATGGATAAGCCGTCGTACATTGCATTACGGCAAGCGGGTTTCCACTTTCCCGAACTAAATCGACGGCAGCGTCCAATTCTGCCCAGTCGCTCATTCCTGAAGAAAGTATGATTGGGTCGCCCGTTCCCGCAATACGCTCTAGAAGCTGTAGGCTCCCGATCTCGCCCGACGGAATCTTCCAAATTTTCATCCCAATATCCGAAAGCAGTTCGACAGCCGAATCGGAAAACGGCGAACTCATAAACAGAAGTCCTCGTTTGTCAGCGTGTTCCTTCAAACCAAGCCATTGCGGCTTGGTAAATTCCATTCGCTTCCAGTATTCGTATCGCGTTTCGTCCTGTGGGCTGAATTTTATCCTCCACGGCTCGCTCGGCGTACTTTCTTCGGCGGCAATGTGCGTCTGAAACTTTACTGCATCGGCCCCGGCATCAGCGATCGCGTCGATAAATGAATGGGCCATTCCCAAGCTGCCGTCATGGGACTGCGCAACCTCGCCCACGATCAGACAGCGTCCCTCTGCGTATGGAACGCTAATCTTGCTCATGCATTCATTTCTAAATGTCGTTTCCATCTTTTAGCCGGCTTGACAGCGACAGTTTCTGGTATTTTATCGTGGATTATGTGGAAAACTGGCGGAGTTTGCAGCCGGAAAAACGGTCGCTGTATATCGTTATTCGAGATTCAGAATTGTTCCGCCCTCACCGTTTCCACTTGTAGGTTTCGTTTCAGTTTCGTCCGAATAATATTCGCTGTCGTAATATTGATAGCCGCTCAGCGGAATATCGTTCAGAACGATGCCCACAATATTGGCATTTACATCTTGCAGCTTCTTCTTAGCCAGGGACAATATTTCTGACGAGCTAAAATTAACGCGCCCGACGAGAAGCACAGCATCGACGTCGGAAGCAAGCAAAACACTGTCCGCAAAGTAGAGGGCCGGCGGTGAATCGATAACAATATATTTATAGGTCTCGCCGAGCTTCTCGATTATCTCGCGCATCTTGCCCATGCTAAACAAGGTCGCAGGACTCGGAATAGCTTTTCCGGAAGTCATCAGATCGAGATTACCTGAAATATCTTCGATAATTGTATCGTCGATGTTATACAGAGCGGCACCATTCATTGTCAGTAGATCGCCAAGTCCCTTTGTATTGTCAAACCCGTTGATCAAGTGCATTTTTGGACAGCGAAGATCGGCATCGATCAATAATACCTTGCCGCCCATTTCCGACAGGCACTTTGCAAGATTGAGCGAGGTCAGGGTTTTTCCTTCCGATGGCTGTCCCGATGTAACCAGCACTGTTTTAGGGCCGGAACCGTTTCCTGATAGCAGGAGTGACGTTCGAACCTGATTAAAGGCTTCGCGAACGACAGACTGATCAAAATTATTAGGAACTATCGCCGATCCTCTGCCGCCTTCGCCGTTCAATTGACGACGCGGCGACATTAGCCTCTTCATCATTCCCTGATGGATTCCCGGGATCATTCCTATGACAGGAATTCCGAGCTTCGCCTCCACATCATCAAAAACGCGAATTGTATCGTCCAGCCAGTTCACTAAAAATGCCAGGCCCAGGCCCAAAAATATCGACAATACAAAAGCAGTCATCACTTCTTTGACCCGTTGGGGCCCGGCCGGCCCGCGAGGCACAAGTGCCCGGTCGGCTACAAGGACATTATTCGGCGTACCGTTAAGGATGATCTCGGTCTCTTTCGATTTTTGAAGAAGGTCGGCTAACAGTGTCCTGTTTGTGTCGATCTCCTGCTGAATGATGCGATAGTTGATGGCGGCTTGATTTTGTGAAAGCACGGCGCCGCGCTGGGCATCAAATTCTATCCGTAATGCACGCTCTTTAGCTGCGGCCTCTCGATACCTTTGTTCCAGTTGGGAAGATTGAGTGTCCTTTGCCCGTTTTCGGTTTGACTGAAGTTCGTTTTCCAGCAAAGTTATCTGACGCTGAACGCGCTGCACTTCCGGCCACTCATCGGTATATTCGGTTTTTAACTGGGCAAGCTGCTGCCTGAGCGCAGTCAACTGTGTTTGAAGTCCGGCAGTTCGCGGATCGGTGTTCTCCGCCGCTGTTCCGGACATTGGATTCTGCATCGCCGCTCTATATGCAGCTTCGGCAGATATGCGTTCGTTTTCAGCCGCTCCAAGCTTGATGTTTAGATCGCCGAGGCGCTGGACGACTGTGTTCTGACTGGCATCAAGAGAAATTATTTGATTTTCCCTTGAATAGTTGATCAGGCGCTCTTCGCTCTGACGAATTTGAGACTGCAGTTCCGCAACCCGCTTTTGCAGGAATTCGCTGGCTGTCGCATTTGTCTCTACCTTACGCTCCAGATTCTGGAGCACATAAGTATCGGCGATAGCATTTGAGATCTTGGCCGCAATGCCCGGTTCGCCATGGGTAAAACCTACTTCGATCAAACGGGTTTCTTTGTTTGTCGTCCTTGTGTCTTTCACCGGCATGATGGTCAGGCCTTTTTTTATCTTGCCGACAAAGGGGGCGAGTTTTTCTGCTTCCTTGTCGAGATCGGTCAGGGCCTCAGGCGTTAGTTCGAGATTATTAACGGGCTGTATATCGGCATCCGAGATCTCTGATTGTGCAGGTTCATATAATCCGAACATCTTCAACACATTTTGAAGGGCATTGAGTTTTTTCCCCTTATTAGGGTGGGCAAAGGCATCGTTGTGCTCTAGGTCAATGGCTTTGGCCACTCGGCGCAACAAACCGCTGCCCTCTAAAATTCGTAATTGAGTTGTAAAATATACTGGGTCGTTTCCCTGGTTCAGGACGATGGAACCTCCGGCTGCCGGATTCATTTCGCCATTCACCTGTATCCTGGCAACGGCGACATAAAAATCGGGCCTTTGCGCCTCGTATAATATTACGAGGGTCGTTATAATGAGAATTGTCCCCACAATAAGTCGCCAGTGCTTGCGCAGGATCGAGAAAAATTTAAGAAACTGCTTCTTTTGCGATACTTCGCTTCCCGACGAGTTGGGAGCATAAAAGTCATAACCATATCCCGGATCGGGATCATACGGCTGGATCGGCGCCGGGCCTTGTTCTGACTTAATTAATGATTTATCGTTCGCCATATAATACTATTGGATCGGCTCCAACCTTACGGAATTACTCTTAGCGGAAGTGTCGTGACCACAGGAAGTAAAGTCTTTATGACCTCGCCAAAAAAGGTTTTTCGCGGCCCCGGAACTTCGACAATATCGTTAGACTGAAGAATGATATCGTCCTTTTTCCGGAGATTTATTTCCTTTAGGTTTGCTGTAAGTTCAGTTGGATTTATCGAACCATTTAGCCGTCTGCGAATAATTATCTTATCTGACTGCGCTCCTGGCGCGAGCCCGCCCACCATCGCAATTGCCTGAGACAGCGTTACAGGGTCTTTTAGACTGATCGACGAAGGGTTCCTGACATTACCGACGATGTATGCTTTTATGATTTCAGCGTCTGGAATTCTGACTATGTCGCCCGCTCTAACATATGGATTTGCACCTTCCGTGCCTTTAAAAGTGTCAGCCAGGCTTAACGTGATAAGTTCGTCCCCTAGTCCACCTGTCAGGACCAATTGCGAACCGTCGCAAAACGGCATGCTTTTGCTCCTGATTATCTCGACTGTGGTTCCGGCCCTTTCCGCCGGGCCGTTAGCATTTGCTAATAGTTCTATAAGCCTTACCGGCCGCTGCAATTGAAATCGGCCCGGAGCGTTGACAGCTCCGATCACGGCAACCGGATTTGAGTTAAACTCCCGAACGGCGACGTTAATATAAGGATTAATAACGAATTTCTTATATTTTTCCTTGACATGTTCGGCAAGCTCGCGTTCAGTCCGGCATCCTGCCTGAATATCCTCATTGAGCATCGGAAGTTGTATCATTCCCAGGTTATTGACTCGGACTCCCGTGCGTGTCAGCTGTGTGCTTTGACTGACGTTGACATCGATCACGTCGCCGGGCCCGATGCGGTAGTTAGGATTTTGACTGGTGGATTGGCCCTGAGATCCGTCTTGAGCGGAAACTCCGATCGCTCCGGCCATAACGATTATCAATGCTAAACTTGCAGTGCCTGCCGCTATTTTTTTTGTCGTTACAAATATTCTCATTACATTAAAGCTCGTCTTCGCGACGCAAGTGCCTCATTGAGATGGTTTGGGCATCTCAAATTCAAAACCGTATTACTTATTACAACGTTATATTCTTCATTTTCACGCACGAATTTTCCGTGCAGCGGCCCGTCGCCGAGTTTTACAACAACATTTTCACGAACCCATTGCCAAAATTGAGCCTGCGTCGTCCAATAGTCTCTTCCATCACTACACACGACCAGCGCATTTTTTTTCTTTTTACGCTGTTCTTTTTCTTTGCGTTTTTTTTCTTTTTTATCTTCTTGGTTCATATTTGCGGCGCCACCTGACCGCTGCGCCCATCAATGCACATAACGACCCCGATATGGGGAAACCTGGAAACTCCAGGCAAGTTTGAAAATTGTATGCCCATCTCCCATGAGCCTTGCCTAAAATATAGAACGTTCACATACCTATTCCTTGTTTCATTTTGGCCGATGCCGCGATATATTTTTGACCGAATTTTCTGACCGCTCTTCATTAACAAAAAGGCTGAATCCGAACTCGATTCAAATTCTTTCTTCAAGCGTAATAAAGCTCTTTGCCGTCGCCTCCGTTTTCGTCGAAAGATGTCTGCTGACTCGGTATCTTTACCAACTGGTGCTTAAAGGCATAAATGACCAACTCAAGTCGGCTTGCTACCTCGAGTTTGTTGAAAACAGATGTTAAATGATGCCTGACCGTTGTTTCGGCGATAAAGAGTTTTTCTGCTATCCCCTTATTTTTCATACCTCTACAGATGAGCTCGACGACCTCTCTTTCGCGATCTGTCATCCCGTTCGCCTTCTGCATTGCAGGATTGTCCATAAAGGACTGCTTCTCATTGAGCATGTGCCGGATCGTCGCACCCATTATCGACCTATCAAACCAAAATTCACCCTCGCAAACCTTTTCTATGGCCTTGTATAGTACTTCGGCCCCGTTTTGCTTCGACACCAATCCTTTGATGCCAAGTTTTAGGCATTGTTGGTAAAACTCGACCTGATCTTTTCTGGTGAGAATTAATACCGGTATCTTGACGATCTCAGGTGTCGACAATGGCAGCAGAGCACTTTCGTCAATATCCGAAACATCTACAAGAATAATATTAGGACGGAGCTTTGCGATCTGTTCGACGGCCGTATTCGCATCCGAGGCCTCACCAATCACATGAAATCGATTATCGGACTCTATCAACATACGAAGCGCCGTCCGGAATATCGATAGGTCGCAGATGAGAAAAATATTAATTGATGTATTCACCATAGTTTTTTTTCAGAGGATTGCAGCGTTTCACTCAGGATGGAGTTGCCCCGCGATGCCGATGTTGACAAATAAAAAGACGAATTACGCTAAAAATCCTCTAATGTGCCAAAATTTTCCCGATTTCCCTTGTTTTTTTCGACAGTCATTGTAATGAATGAGTCTCACAAAAACTGTCGCACTGGTCACAGTGTTTATTTCAACGCTTAAACGACAATAAATGGTCTTTTAAGACTACTGATCACACACAATCAAAACATGATAAATCTGGTCGGCTCTGTTACAGCGACAATGATACTCGCTGAAATTTCCAACCAAATTGAGTGAGTGTAGATAAAATCTACTGCACTTAGTCTAACAACGCATCGGAAAAAACGATATTTTCATGTTGGCTAATTGTTCTATTTAAGAACCGCGCAGATGTGAAGCCTGTGAAAATCAACTATTATGGTGTTTTTCACCGCTCGTTTAGGATATCCAACGGATTATTGGAAGCTCCGATGATCCAGATCAGATATAGATCTTAAAAAGCTCAGGTTTCTTACGGGCTAATCACAAAAAGACCTGTTTTCTCGGTATTTATGGTTCAGCTCCCGATCCTTTTTCGGTTGAAATAACCAGGATCAGCTTTTACCGCCTCCTGTAGATTTGAAAAAGCAGTCAATTACTACTTCTTATGTCACTGATTTACCTATTGGATGTAATATAAATGTTCTATATTGTGATCAAAATATTTGTTGTCCAAATGTCGTATATATAGTACGATTATGACACGGGTTTCGCTTATGCGATACCAAAAAAAATATTCTGACACTACAGTCCGTTGGAAAATTCCGCTGCTTGAACATTTATTGAGACCGGCTCAGCATTTTGTATGATTAAATCCGACACAAAAAGCCCCACTGTGCAGATAAGCATATCCATAATAGCCCGTCACCAGCTTGTTCGTGAGTGTTTGACTTGTCTGATCGAGGGCACCAAAGACCTAGAAGCGGCCACAAACCTAGGGTTTGTTGATCGTGAAGAATTAAGCAAGATCAAAGGCTCGGATATCGCAGTCATATATTTTCAGCCGGAAGATCCTGTAGAGATCATTAAGGACGTTCTTGACGCATGCCCGAATATAAAGGTGGTCGCGATAACCGATGGAGAAGCAATTGACTTTTCAACGCATGCTCTGAAATTGGGAGCTGTTGGAATTGTCCGGTCCGACCAAAGTTCCAAGTTATTGATCGAAGCGATCCGGAGGGCATTCAAGGGTGAAACGTGGCTTAATCAGGCACTTTTAACCAACTTGCTAATGAATGGAGACGTATCCAAAGGAAAACCTTCTAATGGCAAGCTCGGCCCTGCACCCGAAACCATAACACCGCGTGAGGTCGAGGTAATTTCGATGATCGGAAAAGGCCTAAAAAGCAAAATAATAGCCGAACGTCTGTCTATCAGCGAGGCAACGGTCCGTCACCACCTCAGTTCCATTTATGGCAAACTCGGCGTCGATGACCGGTTGAATCTGGTTATTTATGCCTTTGCAAAAGGCCTGATCAATCTCAACGATAATAATTCTATTGACGACTAAAATGTTCGTCCAAAATTTTTAGGCTCAATTGCGAAGCCAATTTCGATCAGGAGCCTCTGCGGCTCCTTTTTACTAAGGTTTTTCACGACCGTTAAATCCTAATGACACTAATCGCCGGCATCTTCAGCCGAAAAAAAGATAGATGCGCTCCAGCCTCAGTGTGCGAGACGCTGCGAAGAACGATCTCGCGCGATCCGCGCGATGAGAAAATAGTCTTTGAGGACAAGCGAAGTTTCTTTGTTAAGGTCGATATCAATGCTTATGGCGAATCTTCCCACACCATAGGACAAGACAGTGCAGTCACGATGGTAACGGGTGAACCATTGCTGGACACTGACAGCGATGAAAAACGGCATAGCCGTGAAAAAGATGTTGATTTAATTCACGACGCATTTTCTCGCCGCGATGTCAGTATTCTACAAAAAGCGAACGGTGTCTTTAGCGCAGTTCATTATCAGCCGGGTATCGGAACTGTTGATTTAATAGCAGACAAATTAGGCTTACGGCCCCTGTATTTTTGGATCAATGATGAATATCTGATCTTTGCCAGTGCCCTTCGAATCCTTGAGGAAATAGCTGAGATTCCAAAAACAATGGATGTTCGCGCCGTGACCCAAATGGTTGGACTCGGATATCCGCTCGATGATCGCACACCATATGCCGACATTCACATGCTGTGCGGCTCCGAAGTTGTCACCGTTACTGAAACCGATGTTTCTCGTCAAAAATACTGGCATTGGGACGAAATAGAACCTTCGTCTGACACTGAAGACGAGCTGTTGTCAAAACTCTACCATCGTTTTAACGGTGCGGTGTCGAGACGAATAAGAAACGACAAAACCACGGCCGCATATTTAAGCGGCGGACTAGATTCTCGCTGTATCGTTGCTGCATTGCGTGACAAAAAAGCTCGCGTTCACACATTCAATTTTGCCCGGCCGCATACGCAGGATCAGGCTTTCGGTTTGCAATTTGCCGCTGAGATCGGCTCGGTTCACGAAGAAGTGCCTAAAAAAGCGGGCGATCTCGTGCCTGATTATTCATCGCTAATGTCTGAGGCGTGGTCAGCGCTTAATAGCCGCAACGATTCGCCCGCAGAGCGTCCGGCCATCGTCTGGAGCGGCGAAGGCGGCAGCGTTGCTCTTGGCCATGTGCATCTTACAGAAGAAATTGTGGGCCTGATGAGAGCCGGACGAATCGACGAAGTGATAGATGAACACCTACGGCGTGAATCAGCTCACGTTTCACCAAAGATATTTCGAACCGAGTTATCTGAAAAAGTTGTGCGATCGATCAAAGAAGGCATTAAAGAAGAATTGAGTAATTTTAACTGTCACGACCCTGCACGCAATTTTTACCTGCATCTTCTTCTCAATGATCAACACCGCAAACTTGTCGGCCATTTTGAAAATATTGATCTGCACCGACTGGAATTCCAATTACCTTTCTTCGACAGCTCGTTTCTTGCCTTGATCGCATCGATCCCACTAGACCTTTGTCTCAGGCACAAATTCTATGTAAAGTGGCTCTCGCTTTTTCCGCCTGCTGTCACGGCAGTTCCGTGGCAGGTTTACCCGGGACATCAGTCTTGTCCGGTTCCGGTTTCCGATGGCCTTGATTATCAATGGGCAGCGAAATATCAATCTGCCGAACATTCTGCTCGCAAACGCCGTGTGATTAGACAGGCCTCCGAGCTGTTAAATGCGGCTGACTTTCCTAAAGAACTTTTAAATAGACGAAATTTAAGATTGGCGTCATTAATACATGCAACCGGCCTTCGCGATTATCAATACCTCATCGGGCCCGCTTGGACTTATCACAGTTACTGGCAAAAATGTGGCGGCAGATATGTACTGCCGTCACGCTAATTAATAGACCGGTGAAATGAGAATTATTTTGTCTCGGTTTTTGTAAAGAGGGGATTGTTCGGATTTATCTTTTTTAGCTTTTCTATCGTTGATTGATAGTTTTCTTTATCGCCGTTTTCTTTATAAGCAGTTGCAAGATTCTGTAGGCTTTTCTCATGGTTGGGGTCAATGCTTAACGATGTCTTGAACTCTTTGATCGCCCGATCAACATCGCGCGGAATCCGAAGGAAAAATGTCAAACCGAGATCTGTCCTTACACTTAAATTCCTTGGCTCTTTTTGAAGAGCTTGTTGATACCATTTTTCCGCAAGCACAAACGTTGGCGTCGCGACTTTATCGTCATCATTCTCAGCGGCCAATTGTGCAGCATCAAAAAAGGCGTTCCCTGCTTTTATCATCGGTTCGATGTCGGCAGGTTTTAATTTTGCCGCCGCCTCATAAAATTTTGCCGCTTCGTCAAAACGCTGTATCTGATAATAGAGATCGGCAGCCGTCATTTGAGCTTCGTAATTCTGCGGCTGTGCTTTTGCCTTTTCGATCGCAACCATCACTTCCGGACGCGGATCGCTCTGAGATGAATTACTGGCCGAATTGTTGAGCGGCGGATGATTTGGCGGAAGTGCCGGATTGCTGTTTGACTCGCCGCTAGAGGCCATAGAAGCAGGCTGTTTTTCAAAGGTTGATCTATTGATGCTGTTGGCACCGATAAATCCGATAGCGAGGCCTGCGACCAGGCCAAGCATGGCAAACATAATATTATCTTTTCTCATCTGCTACTTGATCGTAATACCTATCGATTCTAAAAACCTGTTCGGCCTCTCGCCGCCGATTAGCGCAAAAATGTAATCGTTCGGGATCGTTTCCAGTTCCTTCTTAGTTTTTACATCTTCCAACACGACTTCATTTTCGCGCATTTCCTTGATGCCTGCACCGAACTGCAGGTCGATGATGCCGTTATCAGCGCATTGGTAAAGTTGAAATTTATTTCCAAACTTAACCGTTGGAGCAAGATAGTCGCGAACCAGCAATGTCACTTTATTCATTGTCTCAGGCGTTCGCGGAGTGATCGCAGCTCCGTCGCGTGTGGCGACCAGATCTACGGCGGCTTCGACGGCGACATTACCGCCGCCAACGACAATTATGCGGTTTCCCCAAAAATCATCAGGATTTGACAGTCCATAGATGACCTTTTGTTCTTCGCGGCCTTCGATCTTAAATTTCAGATCTTCATTTGGCAGCCGAAGTTTGTTCGGCGCACCGCGAAGTCCGATGGCAATGATCACTCGTCGTGCCTTGTATGTCTGTGGAGATTTTTCAGTGCTGCGTTCGGTATTGATCACAAAATAATCGCCGTCCTCGGCTCGATTTACCGTTTTGCAGCTTTCATTTTCGTTGATCTTTACTCCTTTCTCATTCAGGCTGCCGAGCCATATGTCGAGAATGTTCTCGCGCTGATCGCCCGGAATTTTGGTTTGAAGCTGATCGGCTATATCGGAGCGGAAAACCGGTAACAGATTATTTTGTTCGTTAAGGAACTGCGTTTGAAAAATCTTCGCCCAGTCAGCCGAGCCTTTTGAACGCAGATAACCGGCAATACGTTTCTTCAACTCCTTCTCAAGCTTTTCAGACAGCTTTGGCGAAAGTTTTTTATGGAGTGACGTTGAGATCTTTGTGATCATTTCGCTGTGAAGCACAGAGGCCTGTTCATGCACGATCGTGTTTAGGTCTTGTCCCAATGCGTCAAAGATCGGCTGATCGTCATCACTTTCTCCGCCGCCGTATTTAGCCTTTGAAAGGCCAAGGCCCGTGACCGGAATGCCTCCCGACCAGTCCTTTGTATCTGGTTTGAAGAAAATATATTTGCCTTTCGGATACAGGTCGATGGTGGACAATATCTTATCCTGTTCGATACCGACATATCGAAGATTGGCCTCTTGAGCCGAGGCCGCTGCGGATGCTCCGCCCGGGCCGATGCCGATGATCGCTACATCGTAATCCGCCTTAGGTTCCTGTGGCGCGCGCTTTAGTTCATCAACAATATGGGTAATTACATCTGCACCCTCCTTCACCGCATTCTTGATCAGCGGAACGCCGGAAACATCGCCGATGATAAAACATCCGGGCACATTGGTTTGAAAAGTTGACCCATCGCGCGTCGGCGTCGGAAGCGAGCGCACATCCTTAGCCGTGTTGATGATAATGCACGCTTTTGGATTAACGGGACATTCCGCCTGACAGGCAGTGTCCTCCATGCAAAGGTCGGGAGCAACCGCCGAAGCAGTTCCATCGACGATCGCAAGCACGTCATGAGGACAAGCATCGACACAAGCCTGACAGCCGATGCATCTTTCCGGGAAAATCACAGGGTGCGGATAACTCGGCCCGCGGTATTTGTCGAGGCCTAGTTCGGTAAGCTCCACTTTCGAGAGCGTTCGAATATTTGTCGGCGGAGCGGCCTTCTCATCGCGAGCTTTAAAGAAACCAAAGGCGCGTGACGAATCATTAAATACAAAGAGAAGTCCGATGCCGAAACCGACAAACAAAATGCTTGCCCAACCGATCCACGACAGCCCGCCGTAATGAGTAACGTCCGCCGGGACAAACGTCTGGTTCAGCCAGATCAAAAAGCCGATGAGCACAACGCAAATGAAGAGATGAAAAAATTTCATTGTCCGCTAAGTTGGTTGATCTTACTCGTGATCGCTTCTTTTCGCCTGTCTAAAGCGTCCGTGGTTAGAAATTCGCTCCATCTTCCTGTGCTGTATGGATGCTGAACGTGGCAGGAAATACAATTTGCACCGCCTGCGTTAAAACGCTTGTCACGGTTCGCCGCATCTGCCTGTGTCGTATGGCAAGCTGCGCAGGTTTGACGCGGCTTCACTCTGTCGATAGCCGTACCGAAACTATCATGACATGTGGAACACGTTACAAGACCGCGTTTGTCACCTTTTAATGGTTCGGGCACCTGTAGGCGATATAAGTGAACAGTATGAAACTGACGGCTCAATTTTGCCTGTTCATCTTTGTCGCCGGTCGCGCTGCGATTGATCTCCGGTATCGCTTCGGCAACTTCGCGGTAAACACCTTTCCATTTCCAGATGCCGCCAATCGCCGGGTAACCGTAAGAGCCCTCGTGTGCGGTGTGAACAGTTTTCCCTTTGTAAGTATTTGAGTTTTTGTCGTTATGACATTCGGAACATGTTTGAATAGCAGTCGCTATTATATCAAAATCGGCTCCCTGATGTTCGCGGTGACACATCGTGCAGGTTATGCCCGCTTGCTCGTGTGCCTTTGTATTGGTCGAGTGAAATTCTGACGCCGAATGACATTTGATACAGGAATTTTCGACCCCTTCATTGAGTGTGTGACATGTCGTGCAAGAGTTTCCGTTGGCTGCTGCGGCGATCACGCTGTTCTCGATCTTCGAGGCATGAGGATTTGAAAGAGGTTTTGGTGCATAGGTTTCCGGGTGGCGAAAAAACGCATACACGCCTAGTGCACCGATTATGAGAAATGCCCAAATAAATAATCCAGCTCGCCATGTGGGCCGTAGATCGCGCGTTGGCTTCCAATTGAACATTGCCTTGCCCGGTTTTGGTTTCTCCGTCGGGCGAAGGCGTGTTCCCCAGTCGTCCTTGTCTCGCGAACGCTTTTCCCAAAATACGTCTAAGACACCTCCGGCTTCTTCAGCCGCAGAAGGCTTTGCGGCCTGAGGGGAATGTAACACTCCCTGAGGTGTCCGCTCTGCAAATTGCTGATCGACGACCAACAATAATTCATCGCCGAGACGGGCGACAAGTATAGTAAACGGGCCGATCTGAATAGTATCGCCGTCGGCCAGGACATCGGATTGTTTCGATGCTAGACGGCGGCCGTTAAGCGTTAGGACATTTGATGTCGAGAGATTTACTAAATTGTAATTTTCGTCCTGAAAATTGATGCCCGCATGAATTCGCGAAACGGTCTTATGATCTAAAAAGACCTCACAGGTTTCCAGCCGTCCAATATAGATGCCATCTTTCTCGACCGATCTTGTCTGGAGAAGCAGATCGGCATATGAGACTGTAAATTTTCCTGTTTTCTTGCTCATCGAACATTAAAATAAACAACCTGAACTATATGGATCAACATAAGCACTAACATCAAAGCCGTAAACAGCACATGCGGTGCGACCCACAACTTAAGTGACTGGTGAAGATAACAAAGTGCATCGACACGGCGCAGCGTCGCAGCATTTTCGACCGCTTCCATCAATCGCGCGTCATCGGAACGGCTCATCTTTTCTGCCGCCGAGCGAAATTCTTCACGGGCATCGGCCAGCATTGTCGGCAAATCTTCTTTCTTAAAATACTGCCGGATTAGGTAACCCAGCCCGAGGAAACGGCGACGTACTTTTCTTTGGATCAACACATGAAGCTCTTCATTAGCAGTTTGCTCGGTTGCACGAACAAGTTCGGCTCGGAGCTCTTCGCGGCGGGCTTCGAGGTCTTCTAAAAGCAGAGGCTCGCGTTCGATCTTAGTCATAAAACGCGGCACAATGATGTAGCACGCGGCACCGAAAAGCCCGCTGGCTATCACCATATCGAACGAGATCATCAAAGCCGTGGTCAATAAACCGCCTGAGCTTGTACCGCCGTGAACCAACAATACAACGCCAGCCAAAACGCCCAGATAGATATGCGAAAGCATCCAATATCTCAACGCTCCTGCTCGGCGGCGATAGACCTGTTTTCTAAGCGGATAGGCCATCACCCAAACGATGCTCACCAAACCAGTAAGTCCCGTTAACCACCGCATCGTCATCCAACCGCCGGTACTCAACGGAATATCTTGTGCAAAAAAGCGTGTAGCCCACACAGCTAAGCCGCCGAGTACCAAAACAAAAAAAACACCGATCACATGCCAGATAGTCGCCTTTAGATCGAATTTATGTATATTGACACCGATCGCGTGAGTTTCGGTCCGCTGTATGAATCCAATCGCCTGGTTTACCTCGTCAAAATACTCGCGCGGGTTTACACGAACAAGTGCGCCGGTCGGACAATTTTCTTCGCACGAGTAGGCTTCGGTCTTTGCACCCTTCGGATTCATTCCCGTGTCGTGACAAAGATTGCACTTTACGGCAAGCAAGTTTTCTGTTTGCTCGACAGGCTCGGGCATTTTTGCTTCGCTGAGCGAGAACGCCGAAAAGAGATTCGAAACCACTCCTTTGCCATTCGCATTTTTGGGATCAGGCCGGGGAATCATAGAAATGGCATTGTACGGACATTGCGTAGCGCAGTCGCCGCAACCTATGCAGGTTGTGGGATTGATGTCGATCTCGCCGTTCGGAAAGCGGGCGATCGCACCGGTCGGACAGCCGGTCAGGCATTCCGGATCCTGGCAATGCATGCAAACCGTCGGCACCAAGACGCTTTGGATCGCCGGTTTGTTTGCTTTGAATGGCCGTTCGATATGAATACCGCGTCTGGTCAGGCGCGAATTACCATGAACCTTGTGGCACGCAAGCGAACAGTTGCCGCAGCGGATGCACTTGGCCATGTCCATTACCAGCAGATTTACGCCGTCGACAACACCGGTTTCGATCTCACGGCTGGCAGCGGTTATTACGCGTGTATCGGAAGGGTGCGATGGCGTATTTGAATCGTCTGCCCCGGACGAAGACCGTAAGAAAGGCATGACCGCAGAGCTCATACCGGTATCTTCACGAAGCCTTGAAATAGCGATCTCAAGCACCTCACTTCGAGAGCGAACGGTGGCCGTATAGCTCCAGTTGCCTGATTTCTCTATTGATTCGAGGCCGAGGCAGCTGCCGGCCCCGAGAAAATCGAGTCCGACCGACTCGTCTGATTCGAGCAAAATATCAGCTGCCTTTGGGTTAAATTCGACGCCGCTTACACGCTGTATCCAACCATTTCGAACAAAAACGACTCGATTTACAGGGTCGCCTTCGCGAAACAGCACATGATCCTATTCATAGACCGCGAAACGCGCGGCGTCATTCAAACGCTGCAGCAATGCGGGGTCAAGATCGAGATGCCTGAAATCTTTAAGGTCATTCAAAGTGAGCGTCAGCCCGTATGCCCGATAATTGCGGTCGAGAGCTTTGCCGAATTTCGGCAGTTTTCGCAGTAGCCGTATTGCCGGACGGGTAAATTCCAGAACAAGCGCAGGTTCACCTTTCGAAGCAACTGAGACAGTCGCGGTTCTCGGCGTTCCGGAAAGCAAGGCCATTTCACCAAATGAGTTGCCGGCCGGGATCGCTCCAACCTTTTTTTGTTTTCCGTTTTCGTCAGTGATCGAGGCTTCGAGATCGCCTTTTACGAGGATGTAAAAGATGCTGCTTTCCCAGGAGTTTTCTTCGACTATTATTTCGCCGGGCAGAAATTCGAGGAGACGCGTGTAGGGACCGACCTGTTTACCGCGATAGCTGCGGCCGAACAAGATAATATCCATGTCAAGCTCGTTCCGAAACTCGCCGTTTGGCAGTTTTTCAACTAGTTCGGATACGATGTCAACATTTTGAAATGCCTCTACTATCTGCTCGTGGTTTTCTATTACACGTGGCATTGTGAGTTAGGACGATCGATAAATTTTATGCCTTACTTTAAGCGCGACAAGATATCTAAAACAAGCAAGATCGCAGATGCTAGAGCGATCGGTAAAAGCAAAATAACAGCGGCGCCGATAAGAATATACCACTTTATATTGCTCGACGATGTTACGCTTACTTCCGGCGTCTTTACGGCAGGCGGCACTGCGACGGTCACCGCAGCTTTTGCAGGAGCAGTAATTTCCGTATTTACCGGAGCGATCACCTCGACGCGTCTTTCTACAGGATTTGGTGCGTTGGAGATATTCAGCCCCATATCCTCGAGCATCTGGTTATACATCGTCTGGCCGAATTGGACAGTGTGTTCCAATTTCTCGAACTTCGATGCTTCCTGCCTTTTCTCTTCCTCTACAAAAGCGTTGCCGCAACCAGGGCAAAATGCCTTGGCCTCGTCAACCATTTCACTACATTTGTCGCATTGCCGCAAGGCCATTCGGTTAACTCGTTTTGTGGCAAACGGCGCAGTCTTTTGAGGTTGCAAACCCTTTGTGAGTTTTTAATTCCGGACGCGCCTTAAACGCGGCGTCATGACATGAATTACAGTTGATATGGTATGCGAGCTGATTATTTAGGTCTTTGCTGCCGGATGTCGGCATTGTTTTTCCATCCGGAACATTTCCGTCCTGAAAATGACAATCCCGACAGCTGCTGACTTTTTGTGAGGACTTCTGCCACACATCAAACGTCAATGTCTCATTCCGTTCTGACGTAACATAGGGCAGTTTTAATGCCGATTTGGGTTGATCTGTATGGTGACATTCGACGCAGCCCATTACCGATTTTCCATCCGGGCTGTAATTCTTAAAAGCGTGAGTATCATGATCAAAAGCGGCCTCGCCATATTCCGACTGACTGTCCAGTCCCAAGGTAAACGATTTTGGGATCGATTTGCCTCCTGTTGATGGTGGAACTGTACTTGTATTTGAGGCGGTATTTGCCGGAACCGTTGCAGGAGTGGCCGTCATTGCAGGCATTGTTTTTACAACATTCGCATTTGCAGCTGTATTTCCAGCTATCGGTTTTGTGTTGCTGTTTGCGCCTGAAGAATTTGTGTTTTTATTTTTTGGCGGAGTCGGCTGCGCCATCGCTACAAAAAAACCAGCCGCATCGATTTTGTAGTAATTATTGCCACTCAAAAAAACAAACAAAGCACCCAGTGCAAAAACAGAAATTACTATCAATTTAGCCGTGTTTTTCATAACGCTATTAAAACGTCTTTTTAATTCGAAGTCAATATTTTTGGTGTTCGGCACGACCGTCGGTATTTTTTACGGCGATATGTGACAATGGACGCATTCTCCTGAGACCTTGGTCACAAAACCGGATTTGGGTTTGAAAGCAGGACGCTGCGCGGCCTGAGCGTGACAGACAGTGCAATTTTCGTGATAGGCCCTCTCGTCGTCATAATCTTTACCCTTAAAGACGAGCATCTCCTTGCCTTCCGGAATATCGCCGAGCGGAAAATGGCATTCCTTACAATTCTTTACCTTCTTCTCGTCACCCTTCCAGTCTTTCCAAAGTTCAAACTTCATGGGCACGCTCCGGGCGGGCGGCTTATCGGTGTGATGACATACGACGCACCCGGCAGGTGACTTTCCATCTTCACTATAACTAGGAATAAACGCGTGCGCGTCGTGATCAAACCGCACAACACCCTTTTCTCCGGTCTCATCTAAAGCGCAGAGATCTTTCTTCACTGATTGCGACGCAGTGGCCAAAGACGTGCTGTTCCCAGAAGGCATTGTCGTTGTCTTTGTCGGAATTGCCGTTTGCGATGGCTGCAACGTTGGTGAAACGGTTACGGCCACTGTTTCCTTTGGAGATAGCGGTGTAGGAGTTTGGGAAGCGTGTGAAAATCCCGCCGAGCCGGTTCCTGCAAAATTACTGTCGCTCAAAAAAATGGAAAGAACGCACAGAGAGAAGACAAAGATCACGATCAATTTGGCGCTTTTTTTCATAATGCCTTTAATTTTCAGCCGGTGCTTCCTCGGCAGTGTCTGCATATGTTCCCGATGGCAGCTTTGTGTAGACTGCACCGCCGTGGCAACGAGCGCAACTTGTTACATCAAGGCTATTATTGCCGGTAAAGGCACGTCTGCCGTTGTGGCATTGAAGGCAATTGTTGCCGGGGCTCGTCCTGTGTTCGAGTATTTGAATGTTGGTCACTTGTCGGGCGTTCGGCACACCGGCAATGACATTGTGACATTCGTTGCAGTCCATTTTGTGGTCGCCGTGGCGGAAGATCGACTTGAATGAATACTCTGACTGAAGCGTTCGGTTGTAAGGCGCCAGCTCGTGGCATACGCTGCACTGGCCGAGCTTGCTCTCCGCCGTATGGCATCCGTAGCAATTGGCATGTGCCTGAAAACCGACTGGTATCGTTTTCCCCGGCCCGGAAGGGTCATGACAAGCCGCGCATCCTTCAGCAGGGCGAGCGGCGCCTTTTTCATGGGCCGCGTGGTCAAACTTCATATTGAAACCCTCGATAAACTTCGCGGGAAATGCCTTGACCGGCGGATCTTGTCCTTTCGTATCTGTGTGGCAAATCGCACACATGACTTGATCTTCGTCCACAAACTGATTCAAATGGCAGCCGATGCAGGATTCATGACCGCCCAACTGGCTCTTGACTCCGCGCTCCTCGCGAAAATGACAAGTGTTGCAGGCAAACTGCGTGTGCTCGGGAATTTTATGCGAAAAGGCTTCGAACGTCTTGCTTGATACCCGCTGCGGAATTGGATCGGGCGTTTCCGCCGAAGTTAGCGTCACCGGCGACTTCGCCGCCTGCTGAAGGCAAGCTGCGGCAAAAAGAACTGCGCTGCCGAAAACGAGCACAGCTTTCAATATGTATTTTGAACGCGTCCCGTTTTTCATCTTTTTCTAATTATTCGTGATGGTTCTCAGGCTTATCGAACCTGCCGATGGCCGAGGTATGACAATAATTGCACTGAAACTTTTTATCTTTTTCGCGCTTTTCAAGCTGATCCTTTATATCATCGCCATGACAGGAAATGCATGTCGAAAACGGCACCTCAGGCTCACTCTTGTTTTTGTATGCCTGCAGATCGGAACTTCCGGCAGTTCGAAGGTGGCAAGTCATACAGTCCTTTGCATGAACTCTCTCTCCGGCCTGCGATTTCTTGCCCAATTGTTCGTGGCTGAACTTTAATGAGGAACGTTCCACCACAGTCGATGGAAAGTAAGGCTTGTCAACAAGTTTGTGACAGCCTGAGCAGTTTGTGGAAACGGGCTGAATCCGCTGATAGTGACAGTTAAAACACGACGCATGATTTATCGGAGCATCTTTGAAATAATTCGCAGTTGGCTTAAAACCGTCCGGGGCCGCCGCAGTCGGCTTTTGATCGGTTAAGGGTTTACGAGCCGCAAATTTCGGCAAGATTTTTGCGGATTGATGGCAGACTGAGCAGTTGTAAAATTCGGTTTTCTTGCCATCCGGCGCTTCAGTAAAACTTGCGAGTACAAAATGTCCTAAAGCAATATCACTCCTTCGGTCATTCGAAGCAATAATGTCCTGATGTGCGTCATGCGGAAAGATGGTCGTGAACTGCGTCCCATGCGCTTTATTTGGAAATGGACGAAGCCCGTTTCCAGGCCTTGCCTTCGGCCCGGCAGCAATATGACAACCGGCGCAAAAAACTCCGCCGTTAACATAAATATCCTTAGTGTGACATCCAAAACAGGCTGTATGCTTCGCTGCTCCCTGTGTGTCCGGCACATTGAAAGGATAGTCCGTCACGTCAGGAAATGTGTCTGCCTTGTCGGCCCTCGGCGACATCCAGTTCCTTGAGGGCAAAGTATGACACACCTTGCAGTCGGCGTATTGATGAGACTTTGTAGTATGCGAAAAGGTTTTGGCAGTTCGTTGTGCGATCGAGTGCGTCAGAAAACTGCTGCCAAAAATAGCAGCGCCTAACCCGACAAAAATGAGTCTGACAAAGAGTTTCATTTCTGCTCACACATCCCTGCTTTACAAACGGGCAGATCGCGGACGATTATTTCACATTTTTTGACCACCTTACTGCTTTCCGGCATATCAAGGATTGGGGTTTTCTTGTCTTTTCCAACATCCACTTCACAGACCCAAACATAACTTCTTTCACCGAGTTCAATCGGGACTAGATTCGCAAAAATAAATTTTTCGACCGTAGTTTTTAAAACTATATTAGAAAAATTTGCCAATGCTGATGAGCCGTTGTCCGTCATTGCAGATTGAACGGGAAGTCGATCTTCGGACATATCTTTGAGCAACCCTTCGATCATTGCTTTTCGCGCATCATAAAATCCTGAACGGAAGCCCGGTTCGAGATTTGTGACGAGCCATTTAGTCGCAAGTTCCGGTTTTTTATTGAAATTTCTTGGCCCTTCTAATCCCTTTTTTTTTGCGTCTCGAAACTCCGGCACTTTTGTGATGTCTTCCTGTGTGATCTCGCGGCAATGGACAGATTCGCAATCGCCAGTTTTGAGCCAGTCCATAAATTCGGCACTTGCCTTCAACTGGTAATAAAAGCAGTTGCGCGAAGCCACATTCGCAGCCTTGAGTTTTTCAATTAATGTTTTATTTGCTTCACGGTCGCCACGGAAAAGATAGAACCTCTTTTTTTTGAGAATGACCGTTTTAGAAGCCATTTTTGCGCGGCCATTGACGATCAATGCACCGGCGGTTGCGGGAATTGCCTGTGCAAACACCGCCTGACAGCCGGAGAGCAAAACTAAGCCGATAAGAAGACACCAACAAAGACTACGCATTGTATTAAGGTAAAAATGGCCTGGGTGGAAACTTTACAAATGGAAGACGCACGTTGCGAACAAAGAAATTGTCGGACCGCATAGCCACTGGTACGGGAAACAAGTTTGCTCCGCCGGCTGCGATCAGATCGTCCTGCTCAATACCGTCACCGCTGATACCGATTGCGCCGATAAGCGTGCTGCCGCGATAAAGCGGAATGCCGCCCGCAAATATTTGTAAGCCGTTTTTCAATTCCGAAATTGTTGTGCACTGACATTGCGGCGGTAATACCATCCGCTTTTCCATAACCGCGCCGCGGCACATCGGCATCGGCGTCGTAACCCTGGTAAAGATCAGATCGACTTGCAGCCCGTTATTAAAAGGACTGAAATCGGCCAATATTTTGCTGAACGGCCCGGCATCTGTTCCGTTTATGCCGTCGGGAAACAGCGGACGATGCAAAAAGCCAAAACCTCTGTCGCTAAATGCGATAGTTCCGTTGAGAGCAATACCATCGGCATTTGCCCGCGCTACATAAGAACCAAACCCGTTCGCGCTCAGTTTCGCACCAGCATCGGTGCGTGATATAAAATTCACCGAGCGAGCCTTCTGCACAGACACGTCAAAGCCGAATACCGGAGCATCAAGCTGCCGGAAAAACCCAAGGACTTTGCCATCGGTATCGACAACGGAAATATTGACGCGTGCATTGCTGCCGAGTGGCTGGCGAATGCCTGCCCGCGTAATATTGGCAATACCTGCTGCGGCTCCCAGTACGGAATCGACCTCGGCGACGGTAAGAGCCGAGCCTGCTATGGTCGGAAACCGCGAACTGGCCTGTCCGCTGACGCCGTTCAATGTTCTTGCAATAAAATCACTCGCCGGAGCAGCGATGATCGGGTCCGACGGATCTACCGCTCCGGGCAAAATGCCGAATGGAATCGCGGTCGCAACCGGAAAATCGGAAACATTAATATTCGCAAACGGAAAGCGAAGCCCAGCGACAAGAATATTATCGGCGCGAATCAACGCCGGAGCCTCAAACCCACGCGAAGCCGCGACGGCTATTCTCTCTTCGTAAGATTGATCGTTGTCTCTCGGATTGGTGTCAGCCGTATACAAGCCGTCGCCCTCAACCCCGACACCGCCAACCTCAACACCATTTTTGTAAAGCGGTATTCCACCCGCATCGCCTGACAAACCAAGTGGAAGTCCGGCTATAACAACATCCGAACATTTCAACGACGAAAACTGCACGCCAAACAGCGGCCCGCCGGGTGTATTATCGATACCCGCTGGAAAATGTTCCTGAATGATAAACGACGCGGTTCGAGTCGAGAAAGCGTTGCCGCCCGATGAAAGCAACGCACCTGTGCCGGCTTTTGAAAGCGACGCAAAGCGCGATGGCACTGTAACATTCTCAAAACCTTGTCCCGATCTGCCCGTGCCGCGTATCGTGGTCGTCGGCGCGGCGCCGGTCATCACGAAAGTTCCTAAGACGTGTCCTTCCTTATCAAGTACCGAAACGGTCACCTTCTGATTAGACGCGACGGCTTCGGAAACCGCCTGGGCAATGATACGCTGCACGTCAGCAGCCGTCAGGCTATTTTGCGCATATGCATCGAGGCCCAAAATCAGCAAGATCACAAATCCGGCAAAAAACTTAAACTTCCTTACCAGTTGTTTACTTTTCATGATGTTTCTGAATATTATACAAACCCGCCCGATAGTCAAGTCATTTCAGTACTTGGCATTTAGGCGCAATTTATGTTACAACGACTGTCAGTAACTCCGAAGAAGAAGTCTGATTTTATCTTGCCCGAAGTTTTGTTGGAAGAATTTGCGCTATGCCGTTGAGTTTTCCAAAACGTGTTCTTTTTCTCGCCCTATTCGCTTTATCAATAGCCTCAATCACGCTTGCTCAGTCGTCCAGCGGTCGCCTCTCAGGAAAAGTCGTTGACGACGACGGCAAACCGGTCGCGGGTGTGACTGTGATAGTCACCAATCAAACATCCGGCGAAGAAGAAACCAAAGTAACAAGATCGGGCGGCGAATTTTCTTTTCGGCTCGGAGCTGGCGCTTATCGCATATCCGTCGGGCTGCCTTTCGAAGCTCGTTTCAGCCCGGGAAAGGCAGACGAATACGGCGTTTTTTCAAACGTGTTTTGTGACAGGAAAAAAGAAAAATGTCCGATACTCGAAAATGTCATCATCGACGGCGGCGAGAGAAAAATAGAATTCAAGGTCGTTAACACAAGCTCATCAAAGCCAGATGAAACCGAAAAGACCGATACGACAGCAAAAAGCAGCTATGATCGCCGCGAGGTTCGTGACCGCTGGCGTTATGAATTTCCCGAATACGATCGTTACGGCGACAAAGGTGCTCGTGGACGCGACATTCCATTTAAACGAAACGCCTGGTACAACCCTTATGACCGAAATGTCTTAAAAGGCGATTTTCCGACAATCGGCGACAAGTATTTTATGATCTTGTCGGGTGTCAGTACGACAGGTGCCGAGATCCGCAGGACACCTTCCGGTAATAATGTCAGTACAGCCGATCCGAACAGCAATAATTTTTTTGGACGTCCCGAGAGTTTTTCGCTTAACGAAACGGTTCAGGTTTCATTCGAGTTCTTTAAGGGCGACACTGTTTTCAGGCCGCGCGCATGGGCGATAAAAATATCGCCGACTTTCAGCGTTCCAAATTATCTCAATGCCCGTGAGAACGGCATCGTAAACATCGATGTCCGACGCGGCACCAACCGCACCGATTATCATGCCTCGCTCGAAGACGCTTTTGCCGAGGTCAAGCTTTTTGACACAAATGACAATTACGATGCGGCATTTATTCGCGCAGGTATTCAGCCGTTCAATGCGGATTTTCGCGGATTTTTGTATTCGGACAATAACTTAGGCGCACGTTTCTTCGGAGCGTTTTCGAATAATAAAAATCAGTTCAACGTCGCCTATTTCAACCAGCTTGAAAAAGACACCAACAGCGGCCTGAATACATTTCACACGCGTCATCAAAATGTTTACATCGCCAATTTCTATCATCAGGATTTTTTGACCAAGGGCTATACGATCCAGGCAATAGCAGCTTTTAACGACGATCGCGGCCGCATTCATTATGACGAAAATGGTTTTCTCGTTCGTCCGGCATTGATCGGCAGTGCGCGTGAGCACAATGTTCGAGCCGGTTATGTCGGCTTTAACGGCGATGGCCATATCGGATTGCTGAATTTATCTAATTCGTATTACTTTGCATTTGGCCACGACGAATTTAATCCAATAGCTGGCCGCAGGACCGACATCAGGGCGCACATGGCGGCTGCCGAAGCCTCGATAGACCGCGATTGGCTGCGTTTTCGAGCATCGGTTTTCTTCGCCTCAGGTGACAGCGATCCGACTGACGATAAAGCAAAAGGTTTCGACGCAATATTAGACGATCCGAATTTTGTCGGCGGACAATTTTCATATTGGAACCGACAAGGAATTCGCCTGGTTTCGACCGAAGTCGGTTTGGTTCAGGGCAACAGCCTTTTACCGACACTTCGTTCGAGCAAAAGTGAGGGACAGGCGAATTTCGTCAATCCGGGCATTGAGATATTCAATCTCGGCGCCGACGCCGAATTGACTCAGACCGTGAAAGCGGTATTCAACGCAAATTATCTCCGCTTTCACCGAACCGAATCGCTCGAATATGTACTTTTCCAGCCCGGCATCAGGCACGAGATCGGCGGCGATCTCAGTCTTGGCGTCGTTTATCGTCCGTGGCTGATAAATAACGTGACATTTACATTTGGCGGAAGCGTCTTTTTTGCCGGCAAAGGATTTAAAGACATTTATACTGACAGATCACGAAATTGTCCGATACCAAATTTCTGCACGGGCGACGTTGTCAATCCGTCCAAGCCGCAGTATTCGCTGTTCAGCCAAATGAAACTAATATTCTAAGGAGTGAGGAAAATGGCCGCAGTTACGAACATGCATAAACGGATCAAGCTGATCGTCCTGCTCATTTTTGCCTGCTTTTTAGCCGCAGCGTTGTGGAAGAGCGTGGCTCTTGCCAAATTAAACGACGCATCACCCGCGCCCGCCGCACAAACTGACCGTCAAGTCCTGCCCGCTGCCCCGGCGCCTCTGACAAAAACGGACGACCCGCCAATGGAAGGCTGCCTGAAGTGTCATAACAATATCGAGCCGATGCACAAATACAACAGCAGCGGCGATGTTTACGAAACATTAAAAGACGGCAAAGACGCTCAAGATCTAAGCTGCACTTCGTGTCACGGAGGTAATCCGGCGGCAACGACACAGGCAGAGGCTCACGTCCAGCCGAAGTTTCCAAAAGAGTGGGGCTGCAAGAATGGCGACTGTTCGAGCAGAAATCCGGAGCGAACTAATACGCTGCTTGCCAAAGAAAGCCGTGATTTTGTTCGTTTTATCAATCCCGGTGATTTTCGCGTGATCACTCAAACGTGCGGCACTTGCCATGCGGAAGAAACTAAACGCAGCCCGCGCAGCATGATGGCACACGGAGCGATGCTGTGGGGAGCGGCGCTTTATAACAACGGCGGTTATCCGATCAAGGACGCTGCTTTTGGCGAAAGCTATAACGAAGACGGCAAGCCGCAGGCGTTGTTTCAATCACCTGCCCCGACACGCGAACAGCAGGCAAAAGATGGCTTTCTCGAATCGCTCTATCCGCTGCCGCGCTGGGAAATATCGCAGCCAGGCAACATCCTTCGCGTTTTCGAACGCGGTGGAAAACGACGTCTCGAGGTTGGAAATCCCGACAAGGACGAAGACAACGGTAGGCCCGACAAGGGATTGAGCCAGCGTGGCCTCGGCACTAACAACCGCACTGATCCCGTCTATCTCGGCCTGCAAAAAACGCGGCTGCTAGACCCGACGCTAAATTTTCTCGGGACGAATGACCACGCCGGCGACTACCGCTCGGCGGGATGCACGGCTTGCCATGTAATCTACGCAAACGACACAAGCAAAAAGGCCGCAGGGCCATACGCTGCTGCGGGAAATCAGGGATTTTCGCAGTCAGCCGACACAAAAATTCCAAAAAACGAGCCCGGCCACCCGATCAAGCATCAATTCACTTCAAACATTCCGACGACTCAGTGCATGACCTGTCACATGCATCCCGGAACGAACATGGTCGCAACCTATCTCGGCCAGACGTGGTGGGACAACGAAACCGACGGAAAAATGATGTATCCGACTGACAAGCAGATCGAGCCAAGTCAATCCGAGGAAAAAGCTAAACTGGACAAAAACCCAGAAGGAGCGTCGCTTCGCGGGCTTTGGTCGGATTCGGTATTTCTTCAGCAGACGGGTACGGCGGATTTCAACGCGAAGCTTAAGAATGTGCAGTTTGCCGATTCACACGGGCACGGCTGGATCTTTAAAAACGTATATAAAAAGGATCGCAAAGGAAATTTGCTCGATGTCGGCGGTCGCGTCGTTGATTCTAATGATCCTGACAAATTCAAAAAGGCAGTTCATCTACAGGACATCCATCTCGAAAAAGGAATGCACTGCGCCGACTGTCATTTTCAGCAGGACAGTCACGGCACCGGAATTCTCTATAACGAACCGCGTGCGGCGGTGGAGGTCGGCTGCGTTGATTGCCACGGCACCGTAAAAGCAAAAGCCAACGGCATCACGAGCGGTTTTGCGGCGATGCCGGCGACGAACAAAGGTGAGATCAACCAGAGAACAAAAGATAACAAACCGCTGATCGGCCGCGATCTGACTCGTCTGAAATTCCGATCTGCCGACGGCAAGCAGAAATTCGTGCTTGAGGTGGTCAAAGCGGATAGAAAGCAAAAAAATGCAAGCGGACGTGATATAGCGCTCAAAAAAGGCGACATCGTGAAGATTTCTATCGTCGAACCAAATCACTGGTGGCGGGTAAAACAAACGACCGACACGATCACTGAGGGAAACCGCGATTACAATCCCGCATCGGCTTATGCCAAGACCATCCAAAAAGACAATGAGACTTGGGGTGATTCGACTGCTGGCGATGATAAATTGGCCCACCGCGACAGCAGTATGACGTGCTATGCGTGTCATACGTCATGGGTCACGAGCTGTTTCGGCTGCCATTTGAGTATGGAGTCTAACCGTAAAATGCCGAACCGCCACAATGAGGGCGGCGATTCGCGCAATTTTACGCAGTATAACTTTCAGGTGATTCGCGACGATATTTTTATGCTTGGCAAGGATGGAACCGTCACCGGACACCGGATCGCTCCTGTGGCCTCTCGTTCTGCTGTCCTCGTGAGTTCCCGAAATCAAAATCGTGAATGGATCTACAGCCAGCAGCAAACTCTATCGGCAGAGGGTTTCTCGGGACAAGCGTTCAATACTCATGTGCCGCATACCGTTCGCGGTAAGGAAACGCAGACCTGCTCCAACTGTCACGTTTCCAAAGACAAGGACAACAATGCGTGGCTCGCACAGGTGATGCTCCAAGGGACGAATTTCGTCAATTTCATGGGCCGCTATGTCTATGTAGCAGCAACCCACGCACTCGAAGCCGTCCCTGTCACCGAGTACACCGAGCCGCAAGCAGTTTACGGCAGTACACTCCATAAATTGGCCTACAAGGACAATTACGACAAGTTTGTAAAAGACGGCCGCGAGCTTGAAGAGGTTTATGAGAACAAAGGCCGTCCCGAGGTGCTGCAAGTCCAGGTTCGCGGCGAATACGCTTACGCGGCAGCAGGAAAAGGCGGCCTGCGCGTCTATGATGTCGCCCAGATAGATCATAAAGGATTTTCCGAGCGTATAACTACGGCGCCGGTTTCGCCGATGGGTCAAAAATTCTATGTTCCGACCAAGTATGCAGCCGCAGTTGCCGCGCCTTCGACTTTAGCCGTTGATCCGGCACGCTGGCGAACCGTTAGGAACGAGGACGGCAGCTTGAAACAAGTGCCGCCGGACGAAGCCTTGCGTCTGAACGAAGAAGCAGACAAAGCCGGCAAACCAAGGCCCGCGATCAATGAAGAAGGCCCGATCCATCCGCTTTACGCCTATTTGTATATTGCTGATAAATACGAAGGATTGATCCTCGTCAACGCTGCAACGCTGCTTGACGGCGATCCGCAAAACAATTTCCTGAAACGAGCCGTTACATTTAATCCGAACGGCGCTCTTTCAGGTGCAAACAACATCACGATTGCCGGAAACTTCGCCTACATAACAACTGATACTGCGCTCGTGATCGTCGATCTTTCAACGCCGCTTCAGCCAAAGATCGCTGCACAGGTCGCGTTAAATCATCCAAAAGCCATCGCCGTGCAATTCATGTATGCCTTCGTTGTCGATGCTGACGGAATGGAAGTACTCGATATTAAAAATTTACAGTCCAGTGGCGAAGTTAGTTTGATCGCGGGTGCTGAGGTCAAGCTTGCCCACTCCCACGATATTTATGTCGCCAGGACTTACGCTTATGTGGCCAATGGCGAGGACGGCATCGCGATAATCGATGTCGAAAAACCCGAACAGCCAAAACTCGATCAGACATTCAACGCCGATGGCTCGATAAACGATGCTCACTCGATCAAGGTCGCAATGACAAATGCCAGCCTTTACGGCTACGTCGCCGACGGAAAGAACGGGCTTAAAATTCTACAGCTTACCGATCCTGAAACTATGCCGAATTTCTCCGGTTTCAGCCCTCGCCCCGAACCTAAGCTGATAGCCACATTCAGAACAAAAGGCGAGGCTGTCGGCATTTCAAAAGGCCTCGACCGCGATCGTGCCGCCGACGAGAGCGGCAACCAGATCGCCGTGTTTGGCCGCCGCGGAGCACATCCCTTTGGCTACGAGGATGTAATGCGTCTGCTGAAAACCAGCGACGGTAAAGGCGATTTCTTTCAGGTATCGGACGATCCGCCGGCGAAATAACATTTAATAAACAAAATTTGGCCGAAAAGCGGTAGTTTGTCCGACGGGACAGGCTGTCTTTATAATGATTGTGGATCAGTTTTTGCCCATTTTTAGGTTGAAATAAATGTTTTTTAGGAGTATGCTGTTCGGACTCTTAGCAATATGACGGTATGACTCGAGAATTTGCGCTATGCCCCGCGCTTTCAATACGGACGCGTTGCGTCCGTTCTGTGGGACTGTGCCTGCTGATCCTGCTCTTTGTTATTTTTCAAAATGGAGTAGGGATTGTAAGAGGTTACGAAAATCTAAAAAGCAGCTCTGTGCACCCGGTTGCCGTTTACCTTCCACCCTCATTTACCTGTGACTACTACGCATCCCCGACTGGTTCGCCTTCAGGCAACGGTACACTTTCAAATCCGTGGAGCCTGCAAACTGCACTTAATCAAACGTCGTATATCGTTGCAGGAAAAACGCTTTGCCTCCAGGGCGGCATTTATCGAGGTAAATTCAAATCGACATTAAATGGCGGGACGGTTCGTGCGGCCTTCAATGAATATCCCGTAATCGACGGATATGTATACACGACTCTCGCCGAAGATATTGATGATTTGCAAACCAGCCTCAAGGTGGCAAATGCGTCGGCTTTCTTCACCCCGTGGCGCGACGGCGGTGCAACATCCCTGATCATTGATGGTGAGGCATTTTACATCAACAGCATTGTAGGCAACGGCGTGAATGTTAATCGAGCAGCAGCAGGAAGCAGCACCGTGGCAGTCCCGCATGTCACCGGCACCCTCGTCAGGCTTGCGGGCAATCAATTGTTCACGGCGGGCAACGACACGATTTATCAGGACATAGAGATATTGAACAGCGAGCCTCTAAGAAACTGGCAGACCGATGGTGCCGAGGGTTTGAGAGGAAATGGAATATTCAACACCGGGAACGGCAACAAGTTTGTCAATCTGAACGTCCACGACAACCTGAGCGGCATCTTCACTGGCAGTTCAAGTTCAAATACAGAAATATACGGATGCCTCAGCTACAACAACGGAATGGATGATCTGGCTGCCGACCCGCCCGGCAAAGGGCACGGTATGTATCTTGAGAACTCGGCAGGATTCTTAAAGGTCTATGACAACATCGTCCTTAACAATTTCAATAACGGCACTCAATTCTACGGCAGATCGGCTGCTTCGGTTGGCGGTGATATACAGGCGAGCGTTTTTGCCAATTCGGGTGCGCCTCTCGCTTCCGTGCCGTTACAGCGTAACCGCAATCTGATCGTCGGCACTGAGACGCAGAGGATACCTGATGTCACTGTGCAAAATAATTTCCTGTTCCATCCTCACTCGGCCAACGGCTCGAATCTTACTATGGGATACGGCTCCGGTATAGATGACGGCCATGTCCTGAATAATTATTTTGTCGGCGGCATCGGTGTCGGATTGACGGTTGATGATGCGACGACTATAACCGCTGCGGGCAATAAATTTTATACAACATTCTTCGGCGGTATAAATATTCAAACGACTCAGTCCCCTTATACTGTCAATAACAACATGTATTACGGTACTGCGTCCAACGCTTATGAGTTCGGTAATCTGACCCTTAATCAAAACCAGACCTTTACTCAGTGGAAGTCGGCAACAGGCTTTGATGCTGCGAGTACGATCAACGCCAATCCATTACCCGATACCGTTATCGTCAACCCAAACGCTTATCAATCGGGACGTGCCAACATCATTGTTTACACTTCATCAACCGCTTCGTCGATAAGTGTAAATTTAAGTTCCTCGGGTCTTACAGACGGGCAGCAGTTTACTGTTAGAAATGCGTTCAATTTCAATGGAGCGGTTGTGGCAACAGGCGTTTACAGTTCTACATCGCCCTTGATAAATCTGCCTCTCAGCGGAGTTTCGACATCGGTCGCAACGCCGGTTGGGAGCTCATATACACCAACTTCTACACTGCCCAATTTTGCTGTATTTATAGTTGTCCCAAATGCTGTCCCGTTAACACCTACACCGACACATACCCCCACGGCAACTTTTACTCGAACCGCAACTTTTACGCCCACGGGTACTTTTACACCAACTTTCACTCCGACCGCAACATTTACACCGACGGCTACTTTCACTCCGACGCCGACCTTTACGCCTACCGCGACACCTATATCTTTCGTTTCCGGAACGGTCACTTACGCGAATGCGGTTGGTTCGCCTAATCCGCGTTTTGTCTCAAACGTGCAGATAAGCGGTGCGGGCTCACCACCAGCATCAGGCTTTAGTGCTTTTCCCGGCGGAACTTATCTGCTCGGCGTGGGCCTCGGAACTTATACGATCACCCCTTCAAAAACCGGCGGACAAAACACCGCGATAGGTTCTTTCGATGCGGCAAAAATTGCCCAACTTGTCACCGGCCAAATTACTTTTACTTCTGCTCAGCACATCGCTGCCGATGTAACCGGAAACGGCTTCGTCAATTCGTTTGACGCCGCGCAGATTGCGCGTTACAGCATTAATACGCCGCCGTTCGGGTCGACCGGAACCTGGATATTCAGCCCCGCGAGCAGGACCTTTAATCTTACCAGCCTCAACATAACAGGTGCGGACTATTCAGCATTTCTTATGGGTGAGGTTTCCGGAAACTGGAACAATACCGGAGCGCGGCCGATGAGCGACCTTGAGCCTGAGATTAGCGCCGATGTCGCGGCCCCGTCTCTCATTACCGCAGCCGAAGCTGAGGTAACTCTGCCGGTGATCGTAAAGGGAGTCGCAAATAAAGGGGTTATCTCTTACGAGTTCGATCTTAGGTATGATCCTCTCGTGATCCAGCCGCTTCTAAATACAGTCGATGTCACTGATACGGTCAGCAGAGGTCTTCATGCTGTTTTCAACGCAGAAGAAGTGGGCCTTTTGAGAGTTGCCGTGTATGGGCCGATGCCGATCGACGCTGACGGCATTCTCATGAAATTAAAATTTATCGCCATCGGCCCTTCAGGCACTTCATCGCCGCTTGTCTGGGAGCGTTTTCTTCTCAATGATGGCGAACCGCAGATAAAGACAACCGACGGCAAGATAGATATTTTCGCCATTATGTAAGTGCTGACAAGTCGAGCCTTAAGTATAAAAAACAGGCCTTTCGGCCTGATTTCTGTTTTTGCGAAGATAAATGGTGGAGACGAGGGGGATCGAACCCCTGACCTCTGCAATGCCATTGCAGCGCTCTCCCAGCTGAGCTACGTCCCCATAGGACAAGTTCCGAGTTCAGAGTTTGGAGTTCCGAGTTCAGAATTGGCAAACATCGAATTTATCGAAATTAGGCGGAACCGTCAAGGACGCGGTTATTTACCCTTGAAAATAGGTTTTCGCTTTTCGAGAAAAGCCGCGACGCCTTCCTGTTTATCTTCAGTCGAAAAGCAGATGGCAAAAAGGTCGACTTCGCGGCGAAGTCCTTCGTCGAGGTTTGAGCGTGAGGCAAATTTGACGGCCTCTTTCGACAACTGAAGTGCGATTGGGGCTTTTTCGGCAATCTTTTCGGCAAGTTTCATTGTCTCTGCTTCGAGTTGGTCAGCAGGATAAACGTGATTGACGAGGCCGATCCGTTCGGCAGTTGCGGCATCGATCATATCGCCGGTCAGTATCATTTCCATCGAGCGGCTTTCGCCGACGAGATTTGTGAGCCGCTGCGTTCCGCCGCCTCCGCAGATGATACCAAGATTGATCTCGGGCTGGGAAAAGCGCGCATTTTCACTTGTCATCCGCAGGTCGCAGGCCATCGCCAGCTCATTTCCGCCGCCGAGGCAAAATCCATTGACCATCGCGATCACCGGTTTTGGAAATGAATCGATTGAGTTATAAAGCGAGCCCGTCTGAAACAAATCA
>JANMDA010000193.1:0-2794 GCA_031376085.1 Chloracidobacterium sp. | reverse complement strand
GCCGAGGCCCAAAGGCTGGCCGAGGAAGCCCAGGACAAAGCTATCCAGGCTAAGCAGCGAATAGAAGCCGATGTGCGTCGCCAGGTTGAGGCAGAGATGCAGCGGTTGGCAGGTCAGGATCAGTCAAAACAAGAAGCTGAGGCAAAACGCCTGTCCGAGGAGGTTGAAGCCCGTCGGGCTGCCGAGGAACGGGCGAATTATCTCGCTCAGGCCGCGCTCGAGGCCCAACAGTTGGCCGAAAGTGAGCGAAAGCAGCGTCAGGAGGAAGCTCAGAAACGGGAACTTCACGAAGGCGTTCGCCGTGAAGCTGAGGTTGAGTCCCAGCGATTGGCCGAACAGGTCGCTGAGGCCAGAAAACAATACGAGGACGCCAAAACCGAAGCCTCCCGCGAGGCACAATTCCGTGCTGAAGCCGAGGCCAAGCAAAAGAAGGTCGAGGGCGAACTTCAAGCTGTCGCAGCCAATGAAGCCGAACGCCGAAAACTTCTCGAGGCACGTGCTAAAAAGTATATCGAGGAACAGGCAGGCCGGTTTGAAAAGGAAGCTCAGGCGGCAAAACAGCGGCTAGATGAAGCAAAGGTGCTTATTGACCAGGAGGCTCAAAAACGCGAGCAGGCCGAGGCCGCCCGCATCCACGCCGAGGAAGAGGCAGAACGGCTTTCACAGGAGATCGTCGAAGTTCAACGGCAAATGCAGGAGATGCAGCAGCACATTACGTCCGACAGCCAGAGCCGGATCGGTACATCGCAGCGAAGCATTTCGCCGGGGTCGTTACATGACCCCAATTCCGGCGTAATATCTCTGACAACGATAGGCTCGGGCCAAACTTCAAGACAAATTCCCTCTATTCTTTTGAAGACCGGTGAGGTTTCGAATAAAAAAGCAATGGCCGCTCTTGCCGTTGGCGTAATTGCGGCACTTGTTCTAGCAGTTGGAGGAATTGGAATTTACTTTTTTGCCATTAGATCGACGCCTGTTTCGACAACAAAAAATATCAATGGAAGCAATGGTGCCAATTCTGTTTCGACCGATGCTCCGGCTCCGCTTAAGAGAGAATCTGTAATGATCCAGGGCGGCAGTTTTATGATGGGTAGAAATGATATTGACGACAAAACTGATCCATTCAATGGCAACCAATATCCCGCCCATTCCGAGCCTGTAAAGTCGTTTTCTATTGACAAATACGAAACTACTAACTCTCAATATGCCGAATTCGTAAAGGCTAAAGCGCATAAAGCACCCTCTTATTGGTCCAATGGAAATCCACCTTCGGGCCAGGAAAATTATCCTGTCACGAATGTGACATTCGCAGACGCTGCCGCTTATGCCGAATGGGTATCACAACGCGAAACTAAAATTTGCCGCCTGCCGACGGAGATAGAATGGGAATACGCTGCGCGCAATGGAACTCAAAACACGTCATTTCCGTGGAGCAACGAGTGGATTTCTGATGGAGCGAGGCTTGACGAACGTCCGGCGGCTGTTGGAACAACACGTGATGAAACACAGGCGGGCGTCAAGGATATGCTTGGAAATGTTGCGGAGTGGACTATATCTACCTATTCACTTTACAAAGGGCACCCAGGCAAACAGACCGTTGATAAAGGCTATAATGTGGTTCGAGGGTTAAATCCTACTGCGGCAAAGGAACTAATCAAAAAACCTCAATTCATGCTGACTTTCCGAGACGGATACACCAAGGATAAGGATTACGCATATCTTGGTTTTCGACTCGTTTGTGAGCCTTAGAGAAGTCTTAGACTTGGCTTCTGCAACTCACCGGCCTTCATAATCAGGCGCCTTTCGCCATTTCGGCTCTCGCGGACACCATGCGTTTTATCATTTCACGCCTACCCGCCAGCAGTTCCCTGGCGTCCGGCATTCGCATGATAAGGGTTTCGAGATTGGACAGCATCTTAGGGCTGCCCATCATTGTTCGAAGCTCTTTGATATACGGCTCGATCTTTGCAAAGACGACCACGCTCTCGCCGCTGACGGCGTTGAACATCTCCTCGTTGATCGCGTTTTGATTAACAAACGTCGCCGCCATATCCCAGTATGAAACGACCATCCTGTAATACGCACTGGTTTCGGGCGCGATCATCGTATCCATAATGTCCTGTGCGCTTTCAGGAAAAAATGAGCCGACATACCATGTGCGTGCTTCTCGCATGGTCGCTTCGCGGCGAAGGTCGTATAGTTTCATCAAAAGATCCGCCGATGTTGCTTCATTACCCATAAATGTATCTCCTTTGGTTTTCTCTAATTTTCGCCAAAATTGTGCGGTTGTCAAACTGGCAGCCGGACGCACGATACTTTTACGGGAAACTCGCAGCGTGTTACAGGATTCTAATCGATCGGTAAATGATGATACGATTTGGTATCAGTAAAGAATGATCTGGTTTCCGGAAAGACATATGACAACAGCCCCATCGAAATTTTTACTCGTTATTGGTTTGCTGACAGTTTTTGCCGCCTCTTCAAAAACGACCACGGCCTGTCCGTCCAGCTCGTCGCTCACGGATACCTTGTCAATTTTTGATGTTGCACCTCAGGAAAATTCGAAACTAATTCAACGTAATTCCATTACAAAAATGAATCAAACAAAATTATATGCGGTTGCTCCGGGCAGCTTTGGGGGAATGGGCATAATTGTAAATGTTGAGAAAAATGCCGTCAAAATAGAATATGATTGTGCCGAGGGCGAAATACGGCAGCAATTAAAGATCGACAAAAAAGGGCGTTTTAAGGTCGAAGGCTTTCACCAGGGGCCTAATGCCGGCCCTATCCGTCT
>JANMDA010000073.1:0-9256 GCA_031376085.1 Chloracidobacterium sp. | reverse complement strand
CGCCAGGATAGTTAAGTTTTACATCACCCGCAAGCTGCTTCACTTCGAGCACCTTAATCTTCTCCGATTTGACCAGATACCCAACATTTATGCCGCGAAAATCATTTCCGTCTTCGAGATAAGCCGTGTATTTCGGATCATCTGTCCGGCAGCGATCGCATCGGTGCTGATCTTGGCGGCGATCTTTTGCATGACCTTTAAATTTTCGACCTCAACGATGCCGAGAACGTCCGGCATTGCGAGCACATTTCTAATGGCCAGCGAAACTTTATTCAAACGATTTTTAAAGACCTCTTTTGGCAGGATCGCTTCGCTCGTAATTCTCTTAGAATTTTCATCGTCGTCAAAGAAATTTTCGATATTAAAGCTGCCGACCGTAACTTCGCGCTCGCGTGCCGCACTGACGGCAACGAACGCCTTCATATTTTCCACGGCCGGCGGATTTGCCGCGTCCACTAAAAACGTATAGCCGTCGCGCCCGCCAAACGGCAAAACGTCGTTCGCTCCGTATTGAATAACGCCCGTCAGCCCTTTTATGGTTGCACCGGCGGTAACGTCCAGCGGCTTTGCTCCGATCTGGGCGGAGCTCGCAATATGCAGCATCTCCGGATTCATATCGAATACCGGTATCGTTTTTGGCAGCTTTAGCTCGATCGTTTTCAACACCTCAACGCCGGGCTCGCGGAACGGCCTCGGCGCGCTTTGCAGTGTTGCATAAAACACTCCATTCGACGACGTTACAACGCCGGTCTTTCGCTCGGTAAACGCTCCTGTCGGTCCTACCGCTACAATGTCTGCACGAACGCGCATCCCCTCAAATTTTTCCATCTGATCGAGTTTTCCGCTTGGATCGAGATCAGCGGAAGTAAGAACAATTGGAGTTGGAAGCGGATTATTCTTCGAGATAACTTTTACAGCCGGCCTTGATATTTCTGTGGTCGGAAAAATTGATGACTCTTCCTTCTTTGCATATTCTTTCACCGTTCCGCTGACCTCGGCCAGATCGCCGATCGAGACCGACCCAACGCTGTCACGGCCGTAAACGTAAATCCCCTCGGAAGTATTTGGATTCTTATCGGCATCGCTGTCAGGCGTCTGCATATAAAATCCGCTCTTCAAAATAGCGGTAACAATGCCGCGAACCGTTACTTGTTTGCCGTCAAACGGTGATTGCTGCTTATCACCCTGAACCGCTGCGATCGTGACAATATCCTGCGCCGAAACCGCAAGCGACAACGTCAATAAAGCCAATGCCAATGCGCAAGCTCGCACGTTAGTAAGGGCGGAACACACAACGTTGATTAAGAAATCGTGACGAATATGCATAGTTATATTACTGATTATCCACACGCTTCTTGAGCCGGATACGAAACTGCGGGCGAACAGCGGTCAGGAAATTGAATCCGGTCAGCTGCTCGATCCTGTTGATATTGGTGCGATAATTCCTCCAATTTCCAGCGCCCGGATTTGGCAGGCTCTGGGAATTTGCCATTAAGACGGTGATAATGCGTGTAGAGTTGTTTACGCGTTTCGCATCATTCGAACCGACGGGCAACACGACGATCACTTTCCAAGTCTGCGCCGGAACGGTAACGCGTCCGCCCGCGATCGTATTCGCAAAGCCGTTCACCCCAGTGCCACCTTGTCCGACGCCGCCGGCGTATATATATAGCTCATAACCGGCATCGACCAGCGAGCGGCTGTAGTTTTCGAGATCTGCCCAGACGCCCTGATTGTTGTTCGCAGCCTGGGGCATCATGTTCGTCATAAAGAATGTCGCCGAATTGTCAGGCACTGTGTTCGTCCTGTCACCAGAAGGGCAATGATGGCCGCGGTCAAATCCCGAACCCGAATAGTCGTTATCCTGCACCTGATACCAACCTGCCGGAAGCGATGGATCGGGACGAAAATCGTCCTGTCTGTTTGTCGTGCCTATCCATGATGGATCCAGATGCCATGCGACCCAATTCGGTATGCCCCGGTCGCGGTGATATGACATTACATACTGATTTTTTTCGAGCAGATAATTCGTCGGGCTGTTGGCGCTTGTCACTGCTCCCGACGGATTTCCCATTACCAAATGCTCTACCGCAGTGTGTGGGCCGGCAACGGCAACGGTCAGGTTTATCGTTGCTAAAGCGGTGCGAAGCTGCGCGTCGGCAATGTTCGCGTGCAAAGGATAAGTCGCGGCCGCCGTGCTTACAGGTACGACGTGCAAATACGAGAAAACATTATCACCGGCAGTCACATCGCCGTGCGTGCCGTCGTCATACATCTGCTGGCCAGCCTGGCCGCCGATGCTCTCCAGATTTACGATGACCGTGATGCCCGTACTCGGCGGTGCAGTCGCCGGCGAAACCGTTACGGTCAAAAGCGTCGTGCCGCCCGGAGCAAGCGAACTCGGGTTTGCATTCCCAAAGCCCTGAAGAAGCCCACTGCCTCCGCCGCACGGAGCAAGTGCCGTCGACGTATTGCGCGGTGGTGGTATCGGTGCTACGGGAGGATTAGTGTAAAGGTCAAAATCGTCATTGTTGTGATCCGTATCCGTACAGCCATTCGTTTTCCTGGCCATACCCTGAGTAGCGGTGATCGCCACGCCGTTGTTAACCGACGGATTGCCGCCTTCACCGTTGTTAACCGTGCCGTTGCCCGCCGCTCCCCAAGCGACCCAATCGATAAACGCCGCCAACTGTGTGGCGTCGCATGGCGTAGCCGTCGCTCCGCACGCGTTTCCCGGAATGCCTCCGGCTCTTACGATACCAACCTTGCCGCTCGAGCCCGACATGCTGATCGTCGTCGTAGATGCATCCGGCGTTACCGGCAGAGGTGTCGTGCCAGGTGCCGCGCTGTTTAGTTGGACAAGATAATATTGCCCCGGCGCGATCGAGGCGTTCGGCAAAGCAAATACGCCGCCGCCGAAATTACCTACAGCAGAACCATAAAGCAGTGAAAGGCCGTTCAGCGACTGCGATGTCGGCGAAACATTCTTTATTTCGACCCAGTCGTTTGAGTAATAGTTGTTACCACCCGAAACCTGGCTGAGCACAAGCGTCGTGGAGACAGTTGCCGTGCTCACGGAATCCGTTTGTTTTGCGTCCTGCGCCGAACTGTGCAAACCAAACGTCAAAAAAGCGGCAAAAGCCGACAACAATGCGAAACTGACTAAATACTTCTTCATCTGCTTAAAAAATCTCCAAAACACGAAGGCTCGTAAATTTGAGGGTAAACTACTTTTTTACCACGAAACGGCTCCGATACAAAGGTCAAAACTTCCCAAGCTGTGGTAAAAGAACTCTTCAGTGTCCCAAGTGTCCCACTGTCCCACCGTTTTTTTGTCTAGCTTGTCTGGCTTGTCTGGCTTTGTCTGGCACTGGCGCCAGACACCGCAAATGATGTAATTATTAGACTTTCGGCTGCATTTCGGCCTTGTCTGGCGAGTTTTGAAAAAATGTAAGACATTGTCTTACAAAAATCTCATTTGCTGTAAACAATAGACTTACTACAAACCTCATCGTCCAAAGCCGGCAAACATTAACCAGACAGGTTTGCTGTCCCTGTCCCACTGTCCCACCGTTTTTTCATCAAATTTTCAAATATCCCAGATCCGAGATCTCGTATCCAAGATCGGCCTGTCCCGCATCAACCTAGCGCATCGCGAGACAAATTGGAATACCAATTTTCCCGATATGACACAACTTTCTCGATTTAACGTAACTTTCCGAAGTGTTGCACAAGGAGCGCGTGAGTAACGTCCTATCGGCCCTTCTTCATCTGCTCAAAATATCAAACGCCTGTAGCCTGCTCCCGTTCGCTGAATATAGCAACCCTACCGTTTCGTCCGTCACAAACGACGGATCGGGGTCGGACACGAGAATGTATCGTGCATCGAGGCCGGTGTGGACATTTACTCCTACCAAACCTTTTTTATCAAACGGCTTGGCGAGGTCGGTGTAGTAATACATATAGTTCGACCGCAGTTCGGCGAGGCGTTTGCGGCGGAGAAGGTAGTCACCGAAACGCTCCATCTGCCGTGCCGGATCGAGCCGGTCGAAGATGCTTTCCCGAACGTCGGCACTCGAAGGTGTTGCACGATCAATGGCACGTCCGATTATTCGCCCACGAATATCGGTCGCGTTCGGTATCGAAATTTGCGAGCTGCCAAAACGATTTAAGAAACCCGGATCGCGCCCCATTGAACCATATGCGTAAAGTCGCCCCGCAACATAATTTCGCGCCGAGTTGCTCGCAAGCGTCGTCAGATCGACCGAACCAAATCGCGTTCGCAAGCCCGACCAGCGAAACGAATTCGCTGCACTAGCAAAGTTCAATCCCGTACGTGCAAGACCTATCGCAGAAGTCGCGATGCCGCCGTAACGAAAATAAAGTGCCGCCGCGCGAAGCGCAATTCCCGCGACGGTGCGAAAAACGCCTCGGCCCGGAGCCGTGTGACGAACACGCCACAGTTCAGGCGTTTTTGGGTCGCCAAACGGAAACGCAGCGATCTCATTTCGTCCGCCGACAACGGCTTGTCCGCCTTCGTTTATCAAAACGAACTGAGCTTTATCAATTTTATGATCGCGTTTTGCAAGGCGCTTGCCGTTTCGGGCGTCGAGCGTTATTAGGTCGTCTTTATCAGCTATGAGAATCGTATTGACATCGGCAAAAACAAAATTCGTCAACCCTTTGTCAGCGCCTTTATATCTCCACAGCGTCTTGCCATTTTTTGTGTCAATTGCCGAGACGCCGAACGGCCCTTTTTCTTTCGTCTCGCCGTTTTTGAGCTGCGTAAATTGGCCGCCCGTTCTCACATACAGAATGTCGCCGACGATAGCCATCTCGGCGCTGATACCGAGGTCGCTTGCTTCCCAATCCTGTTTTCCGGTGCGGCGATTGATCGCGCGAATTTTTCCTTTGCCCGAAACAAAAATATGCGTGTCGTCAAAAACCGGATCGGCCTCAGTGAGCGCGAGGCCGTCTTCGTTGATCTTAAATTTTTCACGCTCTTTTTCCTTGCCGGTGCGTGCGTCATATGAAGTCGAGCCTTCGTAAAACAAAAACAGCCGTCCGTCGAGCAGCAGCGGCGCGCGGTAATTGTCGAGTGTGTAATCGATGTCGCCAAGACCTTCGCCAAAACGCGACGGCATCATCTCGATGTCGTTATCGAGATCGCGTTTCCACAGTTCGTCGCCGGTCGAGAGTTGGAGAACATGAACAACCGGCTTACGTTTGAAATTGTCGTCCGCCTTGCCGCGTGGATCTTTGACAAGCACAACAGCGATGAGGTCATTCTCAGGATCGACCGCAAGCTGCATCACATCGCCCTTGACCTTTTCGCTCTGCCAAAGCGAGGCGCCGGTGAGCAGGTCAACAGCTTCGAGACGCGACTTGCTGCCGAGGTCGCGCGAAAACAAAATGAGGTCGGTATTAGGCACGGGCGTGACGGCGGTTTCGTCGATCTTGCCGGTGTCGCGACGCCAGATACGTTCGCCCGTTTTGCCGTCGATAGCGTAAAGGCTCTTTTCGGTACCGGCGAGAACAATGCCGAAATCGGTTGTTTGATAAAACCGTATGTGCGAATCGAGATTAGCTTGCCACGCGGGCTGGCCATAGGAAATCGCCGTAAAAAGACACAGAATGCACAAAAGTAAAACAAATGCTTTCATGTTTCTATTTTAACGCTAATTGCGAGGCGCGCGGAATATTTATTGGATGCGATAAGCCTTAACTTTCCACACGACGACGACCGTGCCGCCAAGTGTGTCGGCGATGTTTCGCAATCCGCTGTCGAGCTTTTTGTATTCGTTCGTGCCTCGGCGAACGTTCGTCGTCACCTGGCCATTGTATGCAGAATCGTACCATGCACCGTCGCGGTTCGAGAAGGTCTTGCCGCTGACCGTGCGCGTGACGGACATTTGATAACTGTTGTTCGATTGATTCTGCTGCAGCGGGCCAACTGTCTTTGCCGCAGGCGGCGGAGCATCGCGTCTCAAGCTTCGATCTTCGAGCTTGCGTTTTGCGAGGCCGGCGTCCTTGGGCTGCTCTTTCAACGCTATGGCGTTATCCTTTTTCTCGTCGCGTTCAGTGGCCGCACCGGCGGTCGTGTCCGTCGTGACCTGCAGAGGTGCAGCAGATTTTGGCAGCGCCTCGGCACTCTGGCTGCTGATGCTGCTGTCAACACCGCTGGCACCGTCGACCTGAAACTGTCCGCTGCTTCCGCCAGGCGCAGCATTTGCCGCCGGAGCCGACATTACACTAGCCGCCTTTTCATTTTCTGCGGCACCGCGCAATGCACTTGCCGTGTTTGCCATAGCATTTGCAGACGAAGAAGCTGTGTTGGCAGACATAATCGGAGCATCAGTAGGCGTCGGAATTGCCGATACATCCTGACCGCTGAGATACGGGCCGCCGCTTTTGTCCTCGACGGATTCAATTTGCGAAACGGTTGCTTTCGAAGCATTGTTTTGGTTTTGTAAAACCAGATAACCCAAAATTCCGCTGAATGCGAGCACCAACGCACCCATCGCGAGAGCGATGTTCGGCGTGCGGAAAATGCTCTGATACCACGGAATTATCTTTTCTGTCGCGGCTTCCGAAACAACAGGCGCGGCGCTTTTTTCAGAAGCTCCTGCTTCAGGATTCATCTGCATCGCGAACGAGAGTTGCTTGCGGCATCTGTCGCAATCAGAAAAATGTTCGACGTAGAGCAGCCGTGCCTTTTCAGGCACAGCATTCTCGGCAAATGCCGCGATCGCGTCGGCATCAACGTGGCCTGAATCTGGCTCAGACACACTCACACAGCTCTGCGCTTTTCGCAGAATTGCGTCGATCTCTTTGTCGAATTCCAAGTCCATCTTTATTTAGCCACAGAGATCACAGAGAAAATGAGAAAGATCAAATTTCAAAATCTCAGTGAACTCTGTGTTCTCTGTGGCCACGGGTTTCGTAACCATTTACTGAACGTTCACGTCCAGAAATCTTGCATCAGCACGGCAAACGTCAATACCGCGAACATAGTTTCGAGATTGATGCCGAGGCTCGTGGCGGTGTCGCTGAGGTGCCGTTTTACTTCGCTGTCGGTCCAGCCGTGCCGCGTGCGAAGCTGGCGTTCAACGCTCTTTCGTATCTCGGTCTGCACACGAGTTAGCTTCCGGCTAGCCGTCGCCTCGTGATAGCCAAACGTCGCGGCGATGTCCTTTAATTTGAGGTCGTCGAAATAGTATAGCTTGAGTATAAGGCGATCCTCAGCTTCAAGTTCGGCGATAGCGGTGCTCAGGGCGTCAGTAACATCAGATGAAGTTTGCTTTTCAATTAAAAGATCTTCCGCGTTGTCGTCATGAGCGCCAAAGTAATTGTTGCCGCCGTGCGCAGACTCGCTCGCAAGTTTTTCAAACTCGCGGTCCTCTTCGATCTGGACGAATTTCGACTGTTTGCGAAACTGATCGACCGCCAATTGCGAAACAACCGCCCGCAGCCAACCGGCGAGCGAACCTCGCCCCGAATAATATGCAAGCTTACTTTTCTTATTGCCGTCCGCGTTCAGTCGAAGCCCGTAAAGCTCGGCCCAGATCGAACTCGCGAGGTCCTCGGCATCTTCGTTGTTCGCGGACATTTTTCGTGCAGCCGACTTTACCGTCGAATCGAAATTTGCAACCAGGTCTTCCCAAGCACGTTCGTCGCTCTTTTCGCACGCCACGATCAGGCACAGGTCATCGGCTCGTATCTCCTGAACAAAGATTACGATGTCAACATGAGCCGCATTCGGATCGTTGCGGAGAAGGTATTTTTCAAGCGTCGCTTCGATCCGAGTGGCAAGGTCGGCACGTTTTAAGCCGCGCGAATTTTCCGCGCGTGAGATCAAATGCTCTATCGCTTCGTGAACAGGTTTTTTGTGTTTTTCGGCGATCGGGCTCATGTAAAAAGCTGACCAATTTTAACACTGTTTTGATGTTAGGTGGAACAATCGAGGTTGTTTGGAGTCTAATGACTTAGAATTAATGAAATTATGCGAAAACTTCTATTCGTTTTACCGATTATAATTCTTTTCTGCTCATTTCAAGAAGTAGTCGCACAAAAACGCTCGGCAATAAAACGGAGGCCAGTACCCAAAGTTATTAGCTGCGGCATCTGTAATCAGGAAGCAACTTTCTTGCCAAAGCCGGAATACCCTAAGATCGCAAGATCGCTAAATGTATCAGGAACAGTCAGAGTACAAATCCTGATCAACGAGAAAGGAAAAGTTAGATGGGCGAAAGCGGTTTTAGGTCATCCATTCTTGCGCCCGGCATCTGTTAAAGCAGCATTAAGGGCAAGATTCGAGCCATTTTTGTTAGACAGGAAACCGGTTCAAGTCTCCGGAACAATTGTTTATAACTTTACACAGTAATTGTGAAATATATCGCCACTTTATTTCAAATGCTTCCGCAAAAACGATACGATCTTGAACGCGTCGTAATACACCCAGGGCTTTTCGCCGAGCGTGTAATGCCCGCACGGAATGGTGACTTCGCTGTGTTTTATTTTGTGTTTTCTCAAAGCTCTTATAGTGTCGCGCGAAAGGTCAACCGGAAAGCTGAGGTCGTAGAGCGCGTAAATGTAACGCTGCGGCCGCGGAGGCAATTTGGCGAGGCGCTCGATATACGCCATCGGCGAGATCGGCAGCCAGTATTCCCGAAGCTCGTCGAGTGTGAGATTGTCGCCCAAGGCTTCTTTGACATGATAGGTTGTGATGCCGTTCCAGACGACATCAGCCGGATACCCCGACACATGATTAAAAACCGCAGTATCTATCTGTATGTCGTGCGTAAAAGCAAAAAACCCGACACACGAACCGATGCTCGTACCGACGATGCCTATTTTCTCGTAGCCTTGCTGTTTCAGCCATGTTATAGCGGAACGTGTATCGACGACAGCTTGTCTGAGAGATTGCAGCGTGCGGCCGACATTCGGAGCGACAAGATAATCGGCACGGTTTATTTCCGGCGGCTTTCGCTCTTCGTGATAGGGCAAGGTTAAACGCATAGCCGACAACCCGACCTTGTTGAACAGCTTGCAGAGATCGAAATATGTGCCCGGCTTTGCGTTCCAATGCGGCAGAACCAAAACGGCGGCTCGTTTGTCGCCCGCGTGAGGAAAGAACTTTGCGTAAGCGATGTTGTTTTCTTTAGAAGGAGTTTCGATGCCGCTCGTCCATGTTAGGATTGAGCCATCTGATCTGTCTTCTGAAATTTGAAATTTGAAATCTGAGATATCCTGCGAA
>JANMDA010000024.1:0-11527 GCA_031376085.1 Chloracidobacterium sp. | reverse complement strand
GTCGCAGTCTGTGTCGGTGTAAATGTCTCCGTAGCTGTTGCTGTCGGAGTAAACGTTTCCGTCGCAGTCGGAGTCGGTGTGAACGTCTCTGTGGCTGTAGCAGTCGGAGTAAATGTCTCCGTTGCAGTTGGCGTTGGTGTGAATGTTTCCGTAGCAGTCGGAGTCGGTGTGAACGTCTCAGTAGCCGTCGCCGTTGGAGTGAATGTTTCCGTCGCGGTCGGCGTTGGAGTGAATGTCTCCGTCGCAGTCGGCGTTGGAGTAAACGTTTCCGTAGCAGTCGGCGTGGGTGTAAATGTCTCCGTAGCTGTTGCTGTCGGAGTAAACGTTTCCGTCGCAGTCGGAGTCGGTGTGAACGTCTCTGTGGCTGTAGCAGTCGGAGTAAATGTCTCCGTTGCAGTTGGCGTTGGCGTAAATGTTTCCGTCGCAGTCGGTGTCGGTGTAAACGTCTCAGTCGCTGTGGCTGTTGGGGTAAATGTTTCCGTGGCTGTTGGCGTCGGAGTGAATGTCTCGGTAGCTGTCGGTGTTGGAGTAAATGTCGCTGTTGCGGTCGCTGTGTTTGTCGGCGTTGGCGTGAAGGTCTGTGTAATTGTGGGTGTTGGCGTGAAGGTGTTGGTTGCCGTCGCAGTTGGAGTGAATGTGTTTGTCGCTGTCGGCGTCGGTGTAAATGTTGCGGTAGCGGTTGCCGTCGCAGTATTTGTTGCGGTGTTAGTTGGCGTTGGCGTGTTCGTCGCAGTTGAAGTGGGTGTCGCTGCCGGATTGATCTGCGCGATCACAGATGTCGTCGAAATATCGTTGTTATAATGATAGCTGCTACCCGAAAAATCGTATACAAGCGTGTTCAGCGTCTGTGATGTGCCGCCTCCGGACACGATCTTAACGGTGTAAGAAACTGATATCGTTCCTCCAGCCTTGCCTCCCGGAACACCATTTGGGCCGATGCACGAACGGTAAGTGCCGATGTTTGTTGGAACGGGATCCCAGCCGCATCCGTCCTGATAGAGTTTGTCACTTGTGTAGCCTGTAGGAGCGGTATAGGTCGAGGCAACGCTTAGCGTCTGGAAAATTACGTTTGGAAGATTGATAAAACTCTCGAGCTGCTCATAACCGTTCGTGGCCGTATCGGCATTGAGCTGTATCGTGTAAGTATTTCCTACAGTCAGGGTCATTGTTCCGCCGAAAGGGATGGTCGTGCCGTTAAGCTTGATGCTCAAAACGCTGTTGCGGTTTTGTGAGATCAGCTTCTCGACATAGATTTCGCGTGGTGTCGGCGTGCTGATTGTCCCGAGTGTGTCAGCGGTAACATCGATGCGGAAAGCCCTGGTCGTATTGTGTGCCGCAACCGTGCGGGTGACTTCAATCTCATAGTAAAAATCCGTGCAGGCACCCGCTGCAAGAGTTGCCTGACTAAGCGATGAGACCGAGCCAGGTCGAAGCGCTACATTGGCATTGGCTGAGGTCCAGACAAACGCCGATAGGACATTTGTAGCCGTCATATTGCCGGTGTTACAGACCCGAGCACCAACCGGAAAGTTATTTGGCCCTACGTTCACGTTATTGCTGTCCAGCCCGACAACACCCCAGGTGATCGGGGTAATACTCAAGGCCGGCGCGAACAATGAAACTCCGCCAACTGCATCCGACACAACTGTCGCAGGCATGCTGCTTGCTGAGATCGTCAGTGAAAACGAAAGCGAAACAAGTAAAGTCGATAATATGGTAACGAGGACAATGGCACGGTTTCGGGCCAGAATTTCATGCAGTTTCATATAGTGATGAATCGTCCCTTAGCAGTAAGGAATAAGAACGATCTATAAGAAGCTTGGATTTTTTAGGTAAAAGCGCGGTCTGTGAAATCGTTTTGCGGAGACAAGATGTGTCAACGCACGCTATATGAAAGATACATCACGAGAGCAGCGCTGTCAACAAAATTTAACTTTGTTAAACAGTTATTTTTTTAGCCGTGAAGCAAATTTTTGACGGAATTTAGCCACTTTAGGAGCAACGACAGCGGCACAGTAAGGTTGGGCAGGGTTGTTAGCAAAATATTCCTGATGATAATCTTCGCCTGGCCAGAATTTGTCGAAGGCAGTCACCTCAGTGACGATCGGTTTGTCGTAAAGGCCTTCTGCGGTGATCTCGGCTATGATCTCTTCCGCGACTCGACGCTGGTCTTCGGAATGATAAAAAATGGCCGAGCGATAAGATGTTCCGATGTCGTTGCCCTGTCGGTTTAACTGCGTTGGATCGTGGACAGTAAAATAGACGCGCAGCAGATCGGCAAACGACAATTCGCCAGGGTCAAAACGTATCTGCACGACCTCAGCATGGCCGGTCGTCTCGGAACAAACCTGCTGGTAGGTCGGATTTTCAGTGTGTCCGCCTGAATAGCCCGAAACCACATCTTCAACACCTTTCAGATCGTCAAAGACAGCCTCGACACACCAAAAACATCCTGCAGCAAGGGTTGCGGTTTCCAAGTTATCGTTTGTCATAATTCCTCCTCGCGAAGTTTTTCCAATACTGATATGTCTTCGAGAGTTGTTACATCGCCCGCAATCTGTCCGCCCGTTGCTATCTCTCGAAGCAGGCGACGCATGATCTTGCCCGAGCGCGTTTTTGGCAAAGCGTCGGTAAATCTGATGTCGTCGGGTTTGGCTAGTGCGCCGATCTCTTTTGCGACGTGCGTGCGAAGTTCGCTCTTAAGTTCATCACTGCCGACGCGTCCGCCTTCGAGTGTGACAAAGGCCGAGATCGATTGCCCTTTTAGCTCGTCCGGGCGGCCAACTACGGCGGCTTCTGCGACGGCTTCGTGCGAGACCAGTGCGGATTCGATCTCAGCGGTTCCCAGACGATGGCCGCTAACATTTATCACGTCATCGACACGGCCCATTATCCAAAAGTAGCCATGCTCGTCACGACGAGCACCGTCACCAGCAAAGTAGAGACCGGGAATCTCCGACCAGTAAGCCTGTTTGTAGCGTTCGTCATCACCCCACAACGTCCGAAGCATCGACGGCCACGGATGTCGTGCGACAAGATAGCCGCCTTCGTTTACGCCAACCGTTTTGCCGGTTTTCGTTACGACATCGAGAATAATTCCAGGCATTGGCCGAGTCGCTGTTCCCGGCACCGTCGGCGTTGCACCGGGAAGCGGCGAGATCATGATCGAGCCCGTTTCGGTTTGCCACCATGTGTCGACGATCGGGCATTTACCCTTGCCAATAACCTCGTGATACCACATCCACGCTTCCGGATTTATGGGTTCGCCCACAGTTCCCAAAAGCCTAATAGACGATAGATCATGTTTAAGCGGATACTGTTCGCCCCATTTTATGAAAGCTCGGATAGCAGTTGGAGCAGTGTAAAAGATCGTAATACGATGACGTTCGATGATGTCCCAAAAGCGGTCAAAATCGGGAAAGTTCGGAGCGCCTTCGTACATAAAGACAGTCGCTCCATTCGCGAGTGGCCCGTAGACGACATAACTGTGGCCAGTGACCCAGCCGATGTCAGCCGTGCACCAATAGACGTCTTCGTCTTTGAGGTCAAAGACCATCTTTGCTGTATATGCAGTCTGCGTCAGATATCCGCCGGTCGTGTGAAGAATGCCTTTTGGCTTGCCTGTCGTGCCGGATGTGTAAAGGATGAAAAGCGGATGTTCGGAATCAAGCTCTGCAGCCGGGCACTCTGCATCAACTGTTTCGATGATCTCGTGCCACCAGTGATCGCGGCCCGGCTTCATATTGACCTTTGACCCGGTGCGGCTGTAAACGATTACATTTTCAATACCGGGGCATTGTGCGACTGCATCATCAGCGATCTCTTTTAGTTTGATCTCGGAACCGCGCCTGTAACCACCGTCAGCTGTGACAAGCACTTTACAATCGCAATCATTAACGCGGTCGCGGATCGCGTCAGCAGAAAATCCGCCAAAGATAACCGTATGCGGTGCCCCGATCCGCGCGCATGCGAGCATCGCGATCGCAAGCTCCGGCACCAGCGGCATATAAAGCGCCACTCGGTCGCCTGTTTGAACGCCAAGCTTTTTCAGGACGTTTGCAAAACGGCAGACCTCGCGGTGCAGTTGCAGATATGTCAATGTTCGCTGCTCGCCCGGTTCACCTTCCCAGATAAAGGCGGCCTTATTCTTTTTCCATGTGGTCAAATGTCGGTCGAGGCAGTTATAAGAGATATTTATTTTGCCGCCGACAAACCATTTTGCGTGCGGCAAGTTCCATTCGAGAACGGTGTCCCATTTTTTGAACCAGTCGAGTTCCGCAGCCTGTTTTGCCCAAAACGCCGGCACATCAGCGGCTGCCTCCGCATAGAGTTTTTCATATTCCTCAAAACTCTTTATGTGAGCATTTGCAGCAAATTCCGGTGGAGGCGAAAATAATCGGTGCTCATTCAAAACAGATTCAATGGAGACAGGTTCGGACATATCTTATGAGTATAGAATATCGATATTGACGCGTAAAATGTTCGCTGCCGTCGTGGTTTTGGAATTTTATGACAAGCGTGTAAAATCGGCGATGAACAGCCTCCGACAAACATCTATGCCCCTTCTTGAAATGCGAAATATAGTCAAGGAGTTTCCCGGTGTCAAAGCTCTTGACGGTGTGAGTTTTACGCTGGACGCGGGTAGATTTCATGCGCTCGTCGGCGAGAACGGTGCGGGCAAATCGACATTGATGAAGGTTTTATCCGGCGTTTATCCATCGGGCACATTTAGCGGCGAGATCATTGTTGAAGACGAGATCAGATATTTTCGCGGAATTCGCGATTCGGAAAGTGCGGGCATTGCGATAATTTTTCAGGAATTGTCGTTAATAAAAGAGTTGACGGTTGGTGAAAACATTTTCCTCGGGCGCGAGCCTTCGCGTTTTGGCGTGATCAATTGGACGGAACTTTATAATAAAGCCTCAAAATTATTACAGAGCCTGAATTTACAGATTGACCTGCGAGTAAAGGTAGCCAGTCTTGGCATTGGCCAGCAGCAACTCGTTGAGATCGCAAAAGCTCTGTCACAGGATGCGAAAATACTCGTTTTGGACGAACCTACGGCCGCACTGACGGAATCCGAGGTTGAGGTGCTTTTTGCAATATTGAAAAAGCTGCTCACGCGCGGCGTCGGCATGATCTATATCTCACACAAGCTCGACGAGATCTTTCAAATGAGCGACCGCATAACTGTACTTCGTGACGGTAAAACGGTCGCAACCTATGCCGCTACCGAAACTGACAAAAACAAGGTCATCGCCGCAATGGTAGGACGTGAGGTCGGAAATGTTTTCCCTGCTGCTGCGCACGAACTTGGAGCAGTTTCATTAAACGTCAAAAATCTCATTGTTTACTCTACTGAAATCGCGGGCCGCAAGGTCGTTGACAATGTTTCGTTTACCGTAAGAAAAGGTGAAGTGCTTGGTATCGCAGGACTTATGGGTGCGGGCCGCACAGAACTTTTGATGGCGCTGTTTGGCGTATGGCAAGGTAATTATTCCTGCGAGATCGAAGTTGACGGAAAGCTTGTGGCGATAAACTCGCCTGCCGATGCGATCGCGAACGGTATCGGTTTTGTGACCGAAGACCGAAAACGTTTCGGCCTCATCCTTGAACAATCGATCCTCGATAACATGACGCTGGCGGGATTGAGATCTATTTCGGGCAAGATCCTTACACACCGAAGCCGTGAAAAATTGGCGGCAAGCGAGTCGATGCAATCGCTTCGTATCAAGGCAAATTCTCCGATGACAATGACGGGGACGCTTTCAGGCGGCAATCAGCAAAAGGTCGTGCTTGGAAAATGGCTGCTGACAATGCCAAAAATTCTACTCCTCGACGAACCGACCCGCGGCATCGATGTTGGTGCAAAGCAGGAAATATACTCCGAGATAAATAAACTTGCCAAAGCTGGGCTGGCAATCGTGCTTGTTTCATCGGAACTGCCGGAGGTGTTGGGATTATCGGACCGTGTGATCGTTTTGCACGAAGGCAGACTGACGGGTGAGTTCACGCGTGAGGAAGCAACACCGGAAAAAATAATGGCTGCGGCGACCGGATAACAAGGACATGAACGAAGAAAACCATACACAATTAACAGCTTCGACGTTGCGGGCATACATAATGATCGCAATTCTCGGTTTGATCTGGGTTTATTTTCATTGGGCGACTGATGGAATTTTTTTGACGCCGAGAAATCTGTCCAATTTGATGACGCAAATGTCCGTTACCGCGATATTGGCCGTCGGGATGCTGATGGTGATCGTCTCGGGCAATATCGATCTGTCGGTCGGCTCGGTACTTGGGTTTGCAGGCGGCATTACGGCATTTGGCATTACCGTTCTTGAATACAATTTGCCGACCGCGATAATCGCCTCGGTTGTTGTAGGTATAGTCATAGGTATATTTCACGGAGCCCTGACCGCGTATCTTAATATTCCTGCATTTATTGTCACGCTTGGCGGGCTGCTGGCTTGGCGCGGTGCCGTGAAATGGCTGCTCGGCGGCAATACTGTGCCGGTTGCGAATGAAACTTTTAAGTCGATCGGCCAGGGTTATATCGGAACGGCAGCGGGCTGGGTGATTGGTGTTGCGGCTATTTTATTTGTGCTTTTTATGGCGTATCGCAGCGCTCGTTCGACGAAAGAATACGAACTTGGCAAACCGAACTATACAGGAGCGTTGCTTAAAGCGATCATTCCCGTTGTTGGCATCGTTGCCTTTGTCTGGGTGATGAATTCTTACGAGAGCGGCGGAATTAATGTCGGCGTGCCTGTGCCCGTGCTGATCTTTGTTGCCGTCGCCCTGTTGGGAGCGTTCCTGACCAACTCGACAGTTTTTGGTCGCTATCTCTACGCTATCGGCGGCAATGCGGAAGCCGCGAGGCTGTCGGGCATTAATAACATGAGAAACATACTTAAAGTTTACGGCCTGTTGGGTGCTTTGACGGGAGTCGCCGCGTTGATCTTCACGGCACGCGTCGGAAGCGCAGCGCCGGATGCAGGAGTTTTAAAGGAACTCGACGCTATCGCCGCCTGCGTTATCGGCGGAGCATCGCTGATGGGCGGCCGCGGAACCATTTTCGGCGCCTGTCTCGGCGCATTAATAATGGCAAGCCTCGATAACGGAATGTCGCTGATGAACGTTCGCGATTTTATGCAAGATATTATCAAAGGATCGATTCTTGTCGCGGCGGTTGGAGCTGATATGATGGGGCGAGGGCAACGCTAATTAACCGCCAATAAAACTCATCGTCCTCTCCGGCTGAACAAACTCCGCGTCGTTGATATGATGACGCGGTTCTTTTTTCATCGCAACGTCCTCAATAAAGCCCACGATCTCTTCTCGCAAGGCTCCGCTGCGTAAGAGGTCGCGGAGATTGTGTTCGGTTGTTGAGAAAAGGCATGTGCGTATCTGTCCGTCGGCAGTTAGGCGAATGCGCGAACAGGCGCCGCAGAACATTTCGGTGACAGGCGCTATTATCCCGATCTCGCCGTCTGCTCCGTCGGCGAATTCATATTTCCACGCCGTTTCGCTTCCGCGTGATTTATCTTTTAGCTGTAGAGGAAAGACGGCATTTATTGTGTCGTGAATCTCTTTCCCGGGAACAACCATATCGCGGCTCCAATCGTGGCCGCTGTCGAGCGGCATGAACTCGATAAACCGCATTGCGACATTATGCTCGTGAGCAAAGCGTGCAAAATCGAGGATCTCGTCGTCGTTTCTGCCGCGCACCAGAACGGCATTGATCTTTATCGGTTCAAAACCAAAAGTTTTCGCTGAGTCGATGGCCGCGTAGACCTTGTCCAGAGCATCGACGCCTGTAATATCGAGAAACTTTTCGCGATCAAGGCTGTCGAGGCTTATCGTAACACGGTCGAGTCCGGCGCTCTTTAACGCGGCAGCGTGGCGCGGAAAATCGAACCCGTTTGTCGTCAGAGCGATGTCTTGAAGCCGAGGCTTTAACCGCGCGAGCTTTTCTACCAATATCGGTACATCTTTTCGTATAAGCGGTTCACCGCCGGTCAGCCTTATTTTTTCAATGCCGAGGCTGACAAAAATTTCAGAGACGTATTCCAGTTCTTCAAACGTCAGCAGCGTCTCGCGTTTTGCCCACGATGGCTCACCATGCGGCAGGCAGTAAAAACAGCGAAAATTACATCGATCCGTCAGCGAAACGCGCAGATCGCGAATTATCCTGTTGTGAGCGTCACGAAGCGGCATGGTCTAATAATACAACAACCCTTCGTTATCTACTTACAATCTCAGCGTTCTCAGCGACCTCTGCGTTTAAAGTGTCATTAGCATTTTTTTAACGCAGAGAGCGCAGAGAACGCTGAGAAAGACTGAAGAGGGTAATAAAACTTAAAGAGACTTTAGTGCGGTGGCATTGCGTTTCAGACCGGTAAGTTTTGTCCGTTTGATAGCGGAATGGCGAAACCGTTCTATATATTCTTCATGGTTCATCTTGGCAAGCGAAGCAAGATCCAGAGATGTCTCACCACTTCTAGGTTCAAACCGCGTTTCGTTCGTTGACGTCTCGAAACGATTCCATGGGCAAACGTCCTGGCAGATGTCGCAGCCGTAGAGCCAGCCTTGTTGGTTTGCTGTAATCTCAGACGGCAGTTTTTCGTCACGCAACTCGATGGTCGCGTAGGAAATACATTTTTGAGAATCAACGATGTATGGTTCGACGATCGCATTTGTCGGACAGGCATCGATGCAAGCCGTGCAGGTGCCGCAGTGGTCTTCGACGATCTGAGTATCGTAGTCAAGCTCCAGATTCAGTAAGATCTCGCCGATGAAGACCCAAGACCCAAGCTCAGTGGTTATCAGATTTGAATGTTTACCGAGCCAGCCAAGCCCGGCACGCACGGCCCAGGCCTTGTCCATTATCGGAGCCGTATCCACGCACGCCTTTCCTTCGGCATCAGGATTTTCAGATTTGATCCATGCGAGCAGTTCTTTTAGCTTTCCGCTTACCACATCGTGATAATCGTCGCCCCATGCGTATCGTGATAACTTACCTTTTTCGCTATTCTCCTCGTGTTGACTATCGGTGTAGTAGTTTAAGAGAACGACAATGACCGATCTGGCCTCTGGAAACAAAAGACGCGGATCACTGCGTTTATCAGGTTCGCGCTCAAGCCAGCTCATTTCACCGTGAAAACCTCGCGTGAGCCAAGCATTGAAATGAGCGCCTTCTTCGACAAGCTGCGCGGCCCGGACGATCCCGATCTTTTGAAATCCGATCTCCTCGGCTTTTTGCTTGATTCTTTTCGCTAACGACAACATAAACAAAATCTAGACTTGGCAGGCCGCTTTGCGTCCGACAGAATTAAGCTCCATGCGTGAGCGTGGAGAAAAAGCCAATATATAATTAAGCCCGCTTGCGGGCGGCAGAATGGGTCAAAACAATCGATCTGCCCGCTCTATCGCCCGCAAGCGGGCTTAATTTATCTGCTTGTCAAACTACATGCTCACGCATGTAGCTTAATTCTATTGTCCGCAAGCGGACTTAGTGCAATAACTAGAAACTAAGTTTCGCTCCAAACTGGAACTGCCTCGGATCAAACGCCGACGTGGGCTGGCTGTAATACTTATTGCCCTTACGCTGGCCATATGTGTTGACCACATTGTAGAAGGGATTGCCCGCGGCTTCGTTAAAGCGGTTGAACAGGTTGAATCCTTCCGCAATAATATCGAGGCTCATGTGTTCGCCGAGACGCACTTTTCGTGTGAGCCTTGCGTCGACTGAAAAATAACTGTGAGTAATGCCCGAGTTGCGCGGCAGGTTTCCGTCACGCGGGAATTGGCCCTGGAAGCAGCCTGCATCGACGCCGGTTTGGCAAAGTGTGCCGTCAGACAATACTGACGGACGCTCGTTGGTGCTCTGGAAATCGCCGTTCGAATCGCCCGGAGCAAGAATATTGAACGGACGGCCCGACCCGAATTCAACTATCGGAGCCAACGAGAAGCCCTGCATAAATTTGCGGAATCCGCCTTCGGATTTCCATGACGAAGGTGCATTGAGAATGCCGCTGAACACAAAACGATGACGTTGGTCAAACAGCGAGTCCGAGCGTTCTCCGGCAAAGTTAAAATTGTTCTGCGGTTTTAGCAGCGTCTGGAGGTCCGACGAGTCATCTATTGAGTGCGACCATGTGTAGCTAGCCAAAAACTGCATGTTACTCGAAAACCGTTTTTTCAATTCGATATTCATCGCGTTGTAATACGAATTACCGTCCGACAATTGGGCACTGACATCTCCGAGTGCAGTGATCGGCCCAGGTGTACGGACCGAACCGGCTAACTGAGTATCAAAGATCGCTTTAGTAACTGCACCGCCCGTTGCTGAGGCAACAAAGAAATAGTTCGGCGCCAGCGGGCGGAAAAAGTTTGCGGCGATCGGACTAACAATTCTCTGGCCGGTAGCATTATTGACTACGATCAAGCCGGGTATAACAACCGTGTAAAATGCGCTATTGGCTGTAGGTAAAGAAAAGAACGACGCTGCTGTAATGCTTGCAGGATAGCAGCTTGGTGCGTTCGGCGTGGCGGTTGTGCAGCCCGCGAATAACGGGCTTGGATTGTTAACCGCAAATCTTCTGTAGTTCTCCCTCAATTGATCCGTATTCGGAGCATTTATATCCTGCGGATGGTTGAGGTGCTTTACATTTTGCATTATCCCGCTGACAGAAATAGACATATCTTTGCCGATCATCCGTTCAAACGAGAGATTGGCCTGTATGGCGTCAGGATATTGGAAGTTCTTTGACGTGTGCAGTGTAAACGGCAGGATCGGCCCGAAACCAGTGAACGTGCTCGGGTTAAACCGCATAAACCCGTTCAAATATTGTGCCGACGCGGCCAGTCCGGGCGTGCAGTTGACGCCGGGAGTTGCTCCAGGGAAATTACAATTAACGACCGTGCCCTGAAATACCTGAAAGGCATTGAGAAGGCCTAATGGTGACGGCCCGCCGATCGGTAGTAATGTTGCTTGCTGCTGCTGTGAACCGTCGGCAATATTCGAATTGAACGAAACGGCAAGAAGCGGATGGTCAAAATATCGTCCGATAGCTCCGCGGACGACAGTTTTGCCATTTCCGGCAATATCCCACGCGAAACCGAGCCGTGGTGCAATATTATCTTCGTCACGCGGGAAGCCCTGAGTGATTTTCAATGCCTCCTGGGCGGCGTTTATGTCAGAAGCACTCAGCGTGATACCCGTCAGCGGATCTCGAAATGGCGTCGGCTGAAAGATCTCGGTAAATTCATAATCGTAACGCACACCAAAATTGATAGTTAGCCTCGGCGTTACCTTCCATGTGTCTTGGCCAAAAAATGCGACAGGCTTATTGCCCAATGTGCTGTTCGGATCGCCAAAGCCCTGAATAAATACGCTTGGGAAGCCGAGGCCATATGTTTGGGTAGCGGTAAAGCCAGGACATCGCAGGTTTGTGGGCAGCGAAGTTGCATCGCAACCTGAGATCAATGTGCTTCCAGCCTGTTGACTGAAATTAAACAA
>JANMDA010000016.1:0-1933 GCA_031376085.1 Chloracidobacterium sp. | reverse complement strand
CCGCCGCCACCGATGCTGACAACTATGTCGGTTGCATCCGGCAGATCTTCCATGATCTCTAAGCCGACTGTTCCCTGCCCAGCCATGATCAGCGGATCGTCGAACGGATGCAGGAACAAGCGGCCTTCTTCTTGATGAGCTTTGACCTTTTCAAAGGCATCAGCGATCGTTGGCTGCAGATCGACAGTCGCTCCGTAACCGAGTGTCGCTTCAATATAGAACTGAGGGGTTGATTGTGGCATCATAATTATTGCATCTAGTCCGAGGACACTCGAAGCGTATGCAACGGCTTGAGCGTGATTGCCCCCGCTAACAGCCACAACTCCGCCACTCAGCACTTCTTTGTTAAGACTGAGCAATTTGTTAAACGCGCCGCGAGCTTTGAACGATCCGGTCTTTTGAAATAATTCGTATTTGACAAAAACATTCGCCCCAAGCCGTCGGCTCAGAAATGAGCTGTATTCGAGAGGCGTTCGTCTGATGTGAGACGCGATGCGGTCTTGAGCGGTTTTGATATCGTCGATGTTCATTGAGAGTAATATAACATCGCAAGTGACCGGGCAGAAAATTAGCCACGAATGCCACGAAGAGCACGAATTATTTCTTAGTTCTTATTTGTGTCATTCGTGTAATTCGTGGCTAATCTTAGTAAAATAATTTCAATGTCCGAACCCGAACTAATGACCGAGGCCGATGTTCACGCATTTGGCGTCGAGATCGTATATAAACAATTGCTTGAAGCCGGTTGGATGGTGGAATCGGCAGATATTTACGCGGATCGCGAAGAGCATCCACAGATCGTCGCCAACAGGGACGGCGAGGTTGCTTTTTTTGTCGTTCGAACGGCGATCTATCCTGGCCGGGGACGTATCGAGGGCGAGGAAGTTTTTAAGCATCAGGTTCAGATTGCAAACGATCACGGAGCATCATGCTATTTTGCCAGCGTCGGAATCGCGAACTCCGAAGGTAAAACCGAAGAAGAAATGACCGTACCGGTGAAAGGTGTCGCATATCACGTCGCGTTCGACGGGCTTGTTAAAATGGAATTGCCGGAGGCAACACAGTGAACAAGACACGTCTTGAAGCATTCTCCGACGCCGTGATCGCAATCATTTTGACGATCATGGTATTAGAGATGAAAACGCCGCACGGCACTGATCTCGAAGCACTAAAACCACTGCTTCCGACGTTTCTCGCATATGTGCTCAGCTTCATTTACCTCGGCATTTACTGGAACAACCATCATCACATGCTCCAGGCGACGCGGACAGTTAATGGCAAAGTGCTCTGGGCGAATATGCATCTGCTTTTCTGGCTTTCGCTAATACCTTTTGCGACGGCATGGATGGGTGAGAATCATTTTGCACCATTACCGACCGCAATTTACGGCTGTGTATTGTTCCTTTGCGGATTTGCCTACCAGATACTTCAGAATAAACTAGTTCATCACTCGGGAGGAAAGAACGCGGTTCTTGGTGAAGCCATCGGCAGCGACATAAAAGGAAAGATATCAGTCGGAGCCTATTTACTTGCGATAGGGTTGGCGTTTGTAAACGAATACATTTCGCACGCGATCGATGCCGCCGTGGCGACGATGTGGTTCATTCCAGACCGCCGGATCGAGCGCATATTTTCCGGCAATTCACATGAGCCAGAACTAACCGAATAATTAAGCCTATACCGTTTTGTCTAACTATTCGTCCCTTTGCCGAATATCAGCCTGATCACAACCAGCAGCAAAATGGCTCCCAGAATAGACATTGATCCATCCGCCGGCGGAATTCCCCTGCCATACTTTACTGGCAATAAATCCGCCTATAAATGCACCTACAATGCCGATAAGCGCCGTAACGAGCCAACCGAGTGCACCGATTGGAAGAGCTTCTCGCCCAGGCAAAATCAACCTTGCAATAATGCCGACGATAAGACCACC
>JANMDA010000447.1:0-12304 GCA_031376085.1 Chloracidobacterium sp. | reverse complement strand
TGACATAAGTTATAAAAATAGCAGTTTTTGAGCGAGATTTCTAAGAGAAGCGCTATCTTTTGCTGACAAAAACATTGTCTTTCACCCAAAATCGCCACAGTTTTTCTGCATCTTCGCCCGCGTAGTCGATGCCGATTCGTTTTCCGGCGGCGATCTCGTTCGGAGCGAATGAGCGGTGATCTTCCAGCCAAATACGTTTGCCGCGTAAGTTTTCGCCATTCAAATCGCGGTCGATTGAGAGAGCGATACAAAGTTTACCTGGGCCGGATGTAAGATTTTGGTCCTTCATTGCTCCACGTCGTTCACGCATGATCTCGATATTCTCAATAGGTTCCGCGGCACGCACGAGGATCGCATGCGGCGTGTCGATCGACCCGGTCACGATGTTGAACTGGTAGTACATTCCATAGACAAAAAACACATAAACGTGTCCTCCGCCCGCATACATGATCTCGTTTCTGGGCGTACGTCGTCCGCCATAGCTGTGAGCGGCCCGGTCGGTCTCGCCGAGATAGGCTTCGGTCTCGACGATCATCGCTGACACGCGAGGGCCGTTATCTGGAAAGACTATGAGCTTTCCCAACAGATCTTTTGCGATCGAAATTGTGTCTTCGCGAAGGTAAAATCCGCGCGTCAGCATTTTCCCCATAAGTGTTTCAAACGATCTTATCAATAAAAGCACCCGTGTTGGCGGTATGCATCATCTAATCCAGATAGTTTAACCATTGCAAAATTGGTAAAATCGTCAAACAGTATCGCAACTTTATGAAATCGATCAATATTATCCTCTTTATTATTATTCTTGCGTTTGCAGCCTTCGGGCAAAAGCCGGACGACATTCTCGCGACCGCTACCGGACACACTATACGTCTTCGCGATCTGTCGGCTGAAATTCAAAAAGCAGTCGCCGATCTTCCCATTGATCTGCCAAAGACGCGCTCCGGCCTTTTTGAACAGATGATAAGCGAAAAGGTTTTGGATCTCGAAGCAAAGGAACGCGGCGTCACTTCCGGCAAGATAATTGCCACTGAAAAGGCAAAAATTCCTGCCCCTACCGAGGCCGAGATAAAGGCCCTCTACAATTCAAAACGCGACATGCTTGGCACTCGCACACTTGAAGAGGTAAGAAAACCGATCATCGATTACCTTCGCAGCCAGGCTGATCAGAAGATGCTTTCGACTTTGCTGCCTAATCTAAAAACTAAATTCAAGGTGACGGCGGGCAAGGATGTAAATTCGATCGGCCTCGGCCCGACAGAAGTAGTTGCAACGATAAACGGCCAGCCCGTTACCGCCAAAGATTTTGAGGATTTTGCCAAAATACCTCTTTTCCAGGACAAGGCCGATCTCGCCGATGTGGTTGTGGATGCGATCACCGAAACTCTTTATAACCTCTTGCTTGTCGATGAAGCAAAAGCCATCGGCATCGATGAAGGCACGCTGATCGCCCGCGAGATCACCGATAAATTAAAGGAATTTTCCAATGAGGAACAAGCCGCACGGACTGACGAATTGAAAAAACGGCTTTTTGCCAAATACCAGGTGAAATTTCTATACACCGCTCCCGAACCAATGGTGCAAAATATCTCTGTCGGCACATCGCCTGCTACCGGGCCGGCAAATGCGCCTGTAACGATTGTGATGTTTAGCGACTTTCAATGTTCTGCCTGTTCTGCAACGCATCCGGTATTGAAAAAGGCGATGGAAGCGTACCCAGGAAAAGTCCGTTTTGTTGTTCGCTACTTTCCGCTCGAAGGCGTTCACGTCAATGCGTGGCGAGCGGCACTTGCCGCCGCCGCAGCAAACGCTCAGGGTAAGTTCTTCGAATACATCGATGTTCTCTACAACCATCAGGACACTCTCGACGACGCATCTCTGAAGAAATACGCTGCCGAAATGGGTTTAAATGTTAAACAATTTGAGTTAGACTTTAACTCCGAAAAGACAACGGCTACGGTAAAAAAAGATATGGCCGACGGAGAATCATACGGCATCGGAGGAACGCCTGCGATATACATAAATGGAATGTGGGTACGAAAACTCTCCGTCGATGCATTTAAGGCCGCAATAGATAAAGCAATGGGAAATAAGTAAAAAAATATGCGCTCTTTGATGATCATTTGTGTGTTTGCTCTTGGCTTTGGTTGTTCCGACGAAACAACTTCGCCAAAACCCATCGTCAACGTGAGCAACACAACAATCAAGCCTGCGGCGCTGCCCGTTTACGGCTACGAAATAATCAAAACCTACCCGCACGACCCAAAGGCATTTACCGAAGGGCTCGTTTACAGCGACGGCTTTCTCTATGAAAGCACTGGACAGGAAGGCAAATCTTCGCTCAGAAAAATAGACCTTGAAACGGGCAAGGTCTTGCAAAAATTCGATCTGCCGCCGCAGAATTTTGGCGAAGGTATTTCAATTGTTAATGGCAAGATATATCAATTGACATGGCGCGACGGCCTCTGCCGCGTGTTTGATGCAAAGACTTTTAAGTTAGTAAAGGAGCTGCACTACCAAGGCGAAGGCTGGGGATTGGCAACCGATGGCTCGGCTCTCTATATGAGCCAGGGAACGCATGTGATCAAGGTTTTGGAAGCAGAGACATTCAAACAAGCCCAGACCGTTCCGGTCATGCGCGAAGACGGCAAGCCACTCATGAATATCAACGAACTCGAATGGGTAAAGGGTGAAATTTGGGCGAACGTCTGGCACTCGGAAACACCTGACATTCTTGGCAAGCCCAATTACATCGCCCGCATCGAGCCGGCGACCGGCAAATTGTTAGGATGGATCAACCTCGCCGGTATTTCGCCAGACGATCAGGCAAAAGGCAACGATCCATATGACGCAAAAGCAGAGAATACATTGAACGGTATTGCCTACGACCCGATAAAAGACCGCATCTTTGTTACCGGCAAGAACTGGAAAAATCTTTACGAGATCAAGATAAGAACGCCTTAGGCCGATGACAGACGAAGACAGAAAATTTATGGCGCGGGCGATCGAGCTTGCAAAAAACGGTGTGGAAACGAACGCCGGCGGCCCGTTTGGCTGTGTTGTGGTCAAAGACGGCAAGATCATCGGCGAAGGCAGCAACAGCGTCACCTCGACTAACGACCCAACCGCTCACGCCGAGATCGTCGCCATTCGTAACGCATGTCTCCGACTTGATTCGTTTCAGCTCGACGATTGCACAATCTACACGTCATGCGAGCCATGCCCAATGTGCCTCGGCGCCATCTACTGGGCCAGACCAGCGCGAGTCTTTTATGCCTGCACTCGCAACGACGCGGCAGACGTTGGATTTGACGATGATTTTATCTACAAAGAGCTCGAAAAGAATAATGGCGAGCGCGAACTCGAACTAACAAATTTGATGCGGGACGAAGCTCTCGAAGTTTTTGCCCAATGGGCAGCAAAACCGGATAAGACCGAATATTAACTTTTCAGTTTTCACTTATCAGTTATCAGTTATTCCGGAGCAGTTCATTTTCGGAATAACTGATAGCTTATAGCTGATAACTGATAACTGAGACAATGCATTTCATTCTCAACAACGAAGACATATCGACCGACCTGCCCGCAGGTATGACGGTGCTCGATTTTGTCCGCTATCACAAAGATCTCAAAGGCACAAAGATCGGCTGCCGCGAAGGCGACTGCGGCGCTTGTACTATATTGGTCGGCGAATTGGTTGGCAGTGAGGTCAAATATCGCTCGATGACATCATGCCTGATGCCGCTCGCAAACGCCCCGGGCAAACACATCGTCACTGTCGAAGGCATCAACCCTGCAGATCGCGGTCTGACGCCCGTCCAGCAGACAATGATCGACGAAAGCGGAACGCAGTGCGGATTTTGCACGGTCGGTTTTGTGATGTCGCTCACCGGATTCTGTATTGACGACACGGCAAAGACACCGGAAATGGCAGTCTCCGCCGTTGACGGAAATATCTGCCGATGCACAGGCTACAAATCCATTGAGCGAGCGGCGACGAGCCTGTGCCAAAAGGCAGAACCGCCTGCGTCAGCAGGTGGCACGACCACAGCCATAGAAAACGGTATTGTTCCAAAATACTTCGAGACCATCTCTTTACGGCTGAGCGAGATAGTTTCTGCCAACGGCGCTAATGTCAAAGCGTCTGACCACTCGCTTACGCGAACGGTTCTGCCCGTCGGCGGCGGCACCGATGTTTATGTACAGAAGCCAGAGTACATGGCAGAGAATAAACCGACGCCACTGTTCTATGACGAACGTCTTCGCGGCATTCACGACGCAGGCGAATATATCGAGATCGGAGCATCTGCGACGGTCACCGACTTGCTGGTATCGCCCGTAATGCAATCGATATTTCCCGATCTTTATAAACACCTGAAACTCGTTTCGTCCACGCCGATCCGAAACATGGCAACGCTCGCCGGCAATTTCGTCAACGCTTCCCCGATCGGAGATATGACGGTGTGGTTCCTCGCCCTAAACGCCGAGATCGAACTATGCACAAGCCCGCACGTCAGTAAGGGCGATACACGAACGCTACTTTTAAAAGACCTGTATTTGGGCTATAAACAGCTTGCAAAAGCCGCAGACGAATATTTAACAACGATACGGTTTCGTAAACCAACCGGCGATTTTCGATTCAACTTCGAGAAGGTCTGCAAACGCACATATCTAGATATAGCCACCGTAAATACCGCGATCTCGCTGTCCCTTCACGGCGGTTTGATTCGCGATGCTCATGTTTCCGCCGGAGGCGTCGGACCGATACCCTTGTATCTGAAGCAAACATCTGAGTTTTTGCGCGGCAAAGAGATCAGCGAAGAAACCATCGCCGCCGCCAACGAGATGATGCAGGCAGAGATCTCGCCGATATCAGACGTTCGCGGAACCGAGCAGTACAAGCGACTTCTTTTACGACAGCTATTACATGCGCATTTCATCGAGTTAGTTGATGGAATGTAAATATATGTTCGATCTTAAATATTTTTACTTGTGCGCTGCGTCTCTGGTTGTTATTGCTTCTAATTCTTACGGACAAGTTTTCCCTGAAGTCAAAAGCTTCGTGGCTCCCCGTTACCCTGCCGCTGCTCAAGCTGTCAGAGCAGAGGGTGATGTGCTCGTGGCGGTTACAGTTGATTCAAAAGGGGATGTGGGAGCGACAGAGGTAATTACAGGCCACCGTTTACTGGGAGAGGCGGCGGCTCGCGCGGCAGACGGCTGGAAGTTTTCGCCATCACCTGGCACGCACTATCTAACTCTTTCCTTCCGTTTTCGCCTTCCTGTAAGAAAAGGCAAGTCTATGGTTAAACTGGTTGGCGGCTACACACTTCTCCTTACGGGGCGTTGGGTGGAAATTCTACAGACGACCAGTTACGAGGCATCCGGCTCCAAATGAAAAACATCGACTCAAAATCACACGTCCGCGGCGAGTCCGTTTATCTGGACGACATTCCTGTCGTTCAAGGGACATTGTTTGCGTGCGTTTTTGATTCGCAGATTGCTCACGGAACACTGACAAGCATTGATACGAGCGAGGCAGAAAAAAGTGAAGGTGTCGTTCGCATCATTACGGCCAAAAATTTAATCGGAGAAAACCAGATCGGCGGTATCGTGCCTGACGAACCTTTGCTGGCGGATGGCGAAGTCCACTTTCAGGGAATGCCGATCGCCATCGTCGTCGCGACAAGTGAAGAGTTTGCACACAAAGCCGCGAAGAAGATCAAAGTCGAGATCGATGAACTCGAACCAGTCACCGATCCGCGTGTTGCCGGCGCAAAAGGCGACTTGATCGTCCCGCCAAAGAAATTTGTGCTTGGCAACACCGATTCGGCATTTCAAAGTTGCGAGCATGTTTTTGAGGGCCGCACCGAACAAAACGGCCAGGAACATCTCTACATCGAAACGCAGGGTGCATACGCCGTGCCAACTGAAAATGGTGGATTAAAAGTTTATTCCTCGACACAAGGGCCGACGGCAGTGCAGCGTGCAGTTTGTCGTGTTACCGGAATGCAGATGCATCAGGTCGAGGTCGATGTGCAGCGGCTCGGCGGCGGTTTTGGCGGTAAGGAAGATCAGGCAAATGCGTGGGCAGCGATCTGCGCTGTCGCTACTCAACTGACCGGCAGGCCGGTCAAATATGCACTTCACCGCATGGAAGACATGCGAATGACCGGCAAGCGGCATCCGTATTCGTCTGATTACAAGATCGGCCTCGATAAGGATCTGAAGATCGTCGCCTACGAGACGTCGTTCTATCAAAACGCCGGTGCGTCGTGTGATCTTTCGCCGCCGGTGCTCGAACGCACTTTGTTTCACTGTACAAATTCATATTTCATTCCAAATGTCACAGCGACGGCTTACTGCTGCCGGACAAATTTGCCGCCAAACACGGCTTTTCGCGGTTTCGGCGGTCCGCAAGGAATGTTCGTGATCGAGTCAGCTATCACTCACGCTGCAGAAAAACTTGGTGTGCCGGCTGCGGAAATTCAGAAAAAAAATCTGCTCGATGACGGCGATGAATTTCCTTACGGACAAAAGGCCGAGAGTGAAGCAATAAATTCATGGTCGCATGCAGATGAGAAATTTGATTTTGCGAAATTACAGCAAGTGGCCGATGAATTTAACTCAACCTCGAAATATCACAAAAAAGGTGTCGCGTTGATGCCGGTCTGTTTCGGCATATCGTTTACCAAAACGCCGATGAATCAAGCCCGTTCGCTGGTTCATGTTTACACGGACGGTTCGGTAGCCGTTTCGACGGGCGCAGTCGAGATGGGTCAGGGCGTAAACACGAAGATGGCTCAGGTCGCGGCGAAGATGTTTGGTCTTCCCATCGAGCAAATTAAGGTTCACACAACAAACACTTTGCGTATCGCAAATACCTCGCCGACCGCCGCATCCGCTGCCGCCGATCTCAACGGCAAAGCAACGCAATTAGCTTGCGAGACGATCCGCGATCGGTTGTTTGAGGTCGCAAAAGATCTGGTCGAGGCCGTAAGTACTAAAGACCTTTCGCTCGAAAATGGTTTTGTTTACCGCAGCGGCGAAAAAACCAGTCTCGAATGGCAAACACTCGTGATGGAAGCTCATCTGCAACGTGTAAACCTAAGCGAACATTCACATTACGCAACCGCCGGGATAAGTTTTGATTGGAGCACTGCGAAAGGCCATCCATTCGCATATCATGTTTACGGCACAGCGATCATCGGTGTGACAGTCGATTGTCTTCGCGGACGCTACGAGGTCGATTACGTCAAATGCTGTCACGATTTTGGCTCGTCGATGAACACCGCTGTCGATAACGGCCAGATAGAAGGCGGCATCGTTCAGGGCCTCGGCTGGGTGACGATGGAAGAGGTCGTTTACGACGAGCACGGCAAACTCCGCTCAAATGCGCTCTCGACTTACAAGGTTCCCGACATCTACTCCGTGCCAAAAGAGATCATAATACTTCCGCTCGAAACAAACCGCAAAAACTTGGCTATCTTTAACTCAAAAGCCGTCGGCGAACCGCCACTAATGTACGGCATCGGTGCATACTTTGCGATTCGCTATGCGGTTAAAGCATTTGCCGATTGCTCACCAGCGTTCGATCTCCCTTTTACGCCAGAAAAGGTATTAATGAACCTTTACGATAGCGAGATACACAACAATACCGCCAAAAATTAACCACAGATAAACACGGATAGACACAGATTCAAGAAGTTCGATATTATCAGTGTCTATCTGTGGTCATCTGTGGTTTCTTTTTTCTTTGCGGTAAAATGCCGTAAGTGAATAAAGAACTTGAACTTTGGCAATTTATCGGGTCGCGACTGAAAAACAGCGAGCCGGTGATGCTGCTCGTTGTTGCCGAAAGCTCTGGCAGCAGTCCCGGACGAGCGGGATATAAAATGGCAGTCGGCTTGGACGGCGAATTATGCGGCAGTATCGGCGGCGGTGTGATGGAAGTTCGGCTTGTAGAGCAAGCCAAAGTAAAAAGTAAAAATGCAAAAGTAAAAAATAAATCCGCAATCCGCAATCCGCAATCCGCAATCAGTGAACAGGTTCACCAAAAAAATTCGCCGCATTCGAGCGGCATGATCTGTTCGGGCAGGCAAACGGTTATATTTAAACATCTGGGGCGAAGCGATCATTTCACGGTAAAATCTGTTATCGATGCATTTAAAGATGGTCGCCCGGACATTTTGTTTATCTCATACGATGATTTTGAAGTCTTGGCAGCCGGATTAGATTTAGAAGATAAGGATTTTCGCTTTGAGAAACGATCAAACACTAACTTTATTTTTACTGAAAAAATAGGAGCAAAAAATGAGCTTTTTATTGTAGGAGGCGGGCATTGCGCATTGGCTCTGTCAGAGATTATGTCGAAAATGGATTTTCGCATTTCGATCTTCGATGACAGACCGGAGTTAAATACGCTTGCCAAAAATAAGTTTGCCGACGAGATCACGCTCATACAGAGTTACGATGGGATTGCAGAATTCATTCCATCAGGCTCGAATATTTATGTCGTTGTCATGACACTCGGATTTAAATCCGATGAGATAGTGATTCGCAGTCTTTCTAAAAAAGAATTTAGATATTTCGGTGTTCTTGGCAGCAAAGCAAAAATGAAAACTCTCCTATGCACTCTTGAAAAGGACGGAGTTTCAAAGGAACGTCTTTCACAGATTCGCACCCCTATCGGTCTCCCCATCAACAGCCATACGACCGAAGAGATCGCGATCAGTATTGCGGCCGAGATCATTTCGATCAAAAATTCCTGACGTTCGGGAACAAAATCCTCTATCCGGTGTCTAAGTAGTTGAACGCATGGCACTGGCGTTAGGAGGACTTAAAATGTTTGACAAATTGATCGAAACAGAACCGGAAGGAGCAGACTTCCACAACCGACGCAGCTATTTCATGGTGTCGTCGATAGTCGTTGGAGCGCTTTTTATCACTGTAGTCGTTATCAGTATTTACGCCTCCGATTATGGATTAGGTCGTGACAATTTTGAACTATCGATGATCGTCACACCACCCGAGATCGCACCTGCTGATCCGATACCGCAACAACCGCGCATTGCGGTGAACCAGTCACAGCCTCAAAACTTGTTGCCTGCAAAGCCCACCTTTGTAGCTCCGATGAGCGATACCAAAACTATTCCGACAACCATCTCGACTGCTCAGCTTACAGCCCTAACCTGGAATTCGCCTAATCCAGCTCCGATTGGCGCTGAAAACCCCAACGGTCTCGTCAGCGGACGGGAAACAAACGAGCCAGGCAACGGCACTGTTGGAATCGGAAATCAAACCGAACCAACAGAGCCGGCATCAATTCCCGAACCGCCACCCGTAATTAAGAAACCGGTCGAGGCAAAGCCAACGATCTTAAAGTCCGACGGTGTCATCAACGGGAAGGCGACCTATTTACCAAAACCTGACTATCCGGCTGCTGCTAAGGCAGTTAATATTCAGGGGATGGTCAATGTTCAGGTAATGATCGATGAAAACGGAAAGGTCATCTCTGCAAACGCAGTCAGCGGCCATCCGTTTCTTAAACCCGCCGCAGAACGTGCCGCATGGCAGGCAAAATTCAGTACGACTTATCTATCTAAAGTGCCTGTAAAGGTAACGGGTGTAATTGTTTACAACTTTACGAGATAGAGCCGCACCAATCGCTTATGAAAGGCAAGTCAATAAGGCTTGTCTTTTTAAATTGTCAAATATCTGATCAAACCTTCGGTATCCAGATCGTAAACCGGAATTACGAATTTAGATTTCAATTCGTCGTATGACATCCCGTCAAGAAATATCGGCTCGTCCGATTTGATCGTGCTTTTTGGTATGACAACAAAATCTCCTATAATTTTGTCTTTCATCGCCAACAAGTCCTGACCCGTCAGCAGTCCCGCTACCGAAACATCGCCACCAAAGTATTTATTGGGAACGGCGAGCACCTTTAACTGCGAACCGTTAACAGTGTTGTAATTGTCGATGCAGTCTCTTAGTATCGGAGCAAACATTTCGCCCGTAAGAATGCAGGCAGAACCGCCCGCGTAAGCGGGTGGCAATAAGGTATCATATCCCTCACCGTTCTTGGGCAAGACCGCGTCGGGGTGGATACGCGGATTTAATTTAGCGACCGTGCCACCTGCTAACGCAGGCGGTTCTGCCTTCTGCATCATGCGTTCGAATCGGTTAACAAACGACCTTACCATTCCGACGCCGTCTTCGATCTGCGGATAATTGCCGTAATGTCTCCGCGACGGTATTTCGGCACCGGCTTTTATGTAGATCTCATCACCGAGAAACGCAAAAGTTACGCCAAGCGTGCGACGAAATTCTTTTTGCAGCTTTTCGACGTCCTTTATGGTTCGCCGGCAAAATTCAGGCGTAACGCGGGTCAGGCGTTCGTCGGTGTTGTATCGAGTCAGAGCGACAGGCACGACTGCAGTGCTGACAACTTTTGGATAATGTGCCGCAAGGTCACGCAACGTCTTTTCAAGGATCGCTCCGTCATTTATCTCAGGGCAAAGAACAACCTGTGCGTGAAGTTCAATGTCGGCTGCGAGCAGGCGTTCTAATTTATCCGAGATGTCAGCACGCGATTCATCAACGCCAAGCAGATATGCTCGCGTCTTCAAGTCGGTCGCATGCACCGACACATATTGCGGCGAGAGACGCTGCTCGATGATGCGTTTCATCTCGTCTTCGGTGATTGACGAAAGCGTTGTGTAATTGCCGTAGAGAAATGAAAGCCGGATGTCCTCGTCACGAATAAAGAGCGACGGCCGAGCGTCTTCCGGATTGCCTTTGCAGAAGCAAAAAATGCACTCGTTGGCACATTGACGCGGCACGATCTGTTCGAACATCAGCCCGAGGTCTTCGCCCTCGTCGCGGTCGAATTCGATGTCGTGCGTCTCGCCATTGGTTTTCTTTACCTGAAAAACAAGCTCCGTCTCGCCGCCAGTTTGAAATCTGAAATCCAGGTAATCACGTACGGGCCGCCCGTTGACCCGAACGATACGATCATTTGGACGCAACTCAAGCTCTTCGCCAAGACTGCCCGGCTCGACCTCGGTAATGATCACGCCCGGACGGCGAAGCTGTGTAATGGCTGGTTCTACGGCAAATTCGTACATAAAACATTTTGCCCGCAAAATACGCGAAACATGCGAAAAAAGAAAGTTCTTCCTTCGCGTTTTTCGCGTATTTCGCGGGCAGACTTCTTAAAAAATACCTAAGCCGAGGCTGACTTGAGATCAAGCACGGAATCGAGCGGCGTGTATTCAAGATTCTGCGAGGTCGCAACTGCTTCGTAGGTCAGCTTGCCTGCATAGGTGTTCACACCTTCACGCAGACCTGCGTCATCTTTAATAGCCTGCTCGAAGCCTTTGCCGGCTAAGGCCTGTGCGTATGGCAGCGTTGCATTGGTCAACGCGAATGTCGAAGTTCGCGGCACTGCACCCGGCATGTTGGCGACGCAATAATGAAGAACGCCTTCTTCGTAATAGGTCGGGTTCGAGTGCGTGGTCGCATGGGTCGTCTCAAAGCATCCGCCCTGATCGACGGCGACATCAACAAGCACCGAACCTTGCGGAACCAGATGCAGCATATCGCGAGTGACGAGTTTTGGAGCCGCCGCTCCGACAACAAGCACCGCACCGATAACAAGATCGGCGTGCGAGATGGCTTCCTCAATAGCGTAACGTGACGAAGCAACCGTCTGGACCTTGGAAAGGAAAATATCGTCGAGCTGACGCAGCCGATCGAGATCGCGGTCAATGATCGTAACCTTTGCACCAAGACCGACGGCCATTTTCGCAGCTTCGGTACCTACGATTCCGCCGCCGATAATTACAACATTCGCCGCCGGAACGCCCGGAACGCCGCCCAGCAAAATTCCCTTTCCGCCGTTCATTTTTTCTAAGTACGTCGCGCCGACCTGTACCGACATGCGCCCCGCAACTTCCGACATCGGCGTCAGCAGCGGCAAGCGGCCGTTAGACGTTATCGTCTCGTAAGCAACGCCCGTCACCTTGCGGTCAAGCATTTGTTTGGTCAATTCAAGTTCAGGAGCGAGATGCAAATAAGTGAAAAGCAACTGGTTCTCACGCATACGCGGATATTCCGGCGCGACCGGCTCTTTGACCTTGACGATCATGTCGCCCGTCTGCCAGATCTCGTCCGCCGTATCCAAAAGCTGCCCGCCGGCCTTCACATACTGCTCGTCCTTAAACCCCGAGCCCTCGCCCGCCGTCTTTTGCACATAAACCGTGTGCCCGTCTTGAGCCAACGCCTGAACACCCGCCGGCGTCAG
>JANMDA010000426.1:0-4315 GCA_031376085.1 Chloracidobacterium sp. | reverse complement strand
AACACGGTGAATATATTCTCCCGTACAAATTTCTCATTTCCCCACCGAATTCTTTGTAAAAGCTGGTTGCTTCCCGCTCCAGTCAGGTTGACAAGATTTAATAGACGGAAAAGTTCAAAACAACAATTTACGTCATCTGCTGTGTGACAAAATCTGTCATTTCGATTAGAAATCACTCGCGGTTACGTCAGATTGCACGATTCAATGGAGGGCGTCGACAAAAGAACCGGAAAAACAATTCAATATGAACGAATTTACCCGTTTTTACTGGTCTATCAATAAATACAGGCTTTAAACGAAGGAAAGCCCGACCTTTTGGGTCGGGCTTTTAATAGGAAGGACAACTGAGGGAACGCTCGGAAGGTGTTCAAGCACAGTGGCAAACCGCGCTCGGAGTAGTGATGGCGGCGGGGTCTTGATCCCGTGACCAAGCTGGCCGCAGATGTATAATGCACGTTGCGTGCCACAGTAATGAGTTCGGAGTGGGGGGGTATGGAGTGCGGAGTCGAAGAAAAGAAGAAAAGCCCGTTTTATCGGGCTCTTATCGAAAAAATATATTTGGAATGACGAGAGTTTTACAACTTGAGGCTTAAGACTCCAGACTCCAGACTATTCGCGCATACTATTTAGAGCATCGCTCTGACAAACGCTGTAGTGCTCGAGCGTCCTGGTTTTCGGCATCGATCCCGAGCGCGGAAGCAGCGTAGTTTTTGGCCTGCAAACAATCGCCCTTTTCGACATAGATCTTGCCGAGTAATACATGAGCATCGATAAGCCGGTTGTCCCAAAACACCGAGGTCTTAAACGAACTGATCGATTGATCGATGTCGCCGCGGCGAAGATATATCTTGCCAAGCAATAAAAACGTCTCGGCATTAGACGGTTCGCTCGCCAGGACTCTGCGGAGAACTTCCATCGCCTCGTCGTCCTGGCCGTTTTTGACAAACTCACGAGCCTTCACGATCTGTGTCACGGTGTCGTCTATTTTGGGCTTTGGTACAGATGAGCCGCGTTTTCGTGTCAAGATAACAGCGAGGAAATCTTTTCGCTGAGGCTGCGAAACCCGCATCGGAATGCCGTTGACCGTCTTGGATTTGTCCCATTCTGTCTGAAGCGTCGCATAGCGGTTATTGTTAACCAAATATTTGTGCGCCTCGTTATCGATAGGCACTGCCAACGGGTCATTTAATGACTGCAACGCCTTGGCAAGCATAAAATAGGCATCGCCGTCACGCGGATTTCCCGCTATCGCCGTCCTAAGCTGTGCCGCAGCCTCCTGCATATTGCCGCTGATGAAAATGGCTGTAGCGTAATTAAATCTGATGTCTGCGTCGTCCGGTGCCGACTCGTTAGCCCTTTTCAACAGATCAATTGCATCGTTAATCATTGCCGCAGATTTTGCAGCATTTTTCTTCTCATTTCTTGCGGCTTGTATAGAAATTGCTCCGAGAGCATTGTTGACGCTTGTAAGTTTCAAGTCGTCAGCCAATGGTTTTAATACGCCGAGCGCGGTCTCAAGATTGCCGATCTGCAATTGGATCAACCCGTCATAAAACGCGGCCTCGGCATAACCATCCTCATCGCAGCGTCCGGGCTTGCCTTCCGATTTAGAACGTTCGCGGCACTGTTGATAAGAATTTATAACCTGCTCAAAGGTACTAGCGGAATCACTGGGTTTCTTCTGCGATAAATACAAATGCCCGAGTTCGAGGGCAGCATCCGAATAAACCTCGCCGGCCTTGGCGTCGGCATAGATCTTGATCGCATTCTTTAAATAGTTCTCTTTCGCCGACGGATTTGACGACGAAACCGAAATTGCTTTTACAAAAGCTTCGCTTGCTCGCGGAGGAACCTTTGATTCAGCATCGGCGATCAAAGAATTTTCTGACCAGGGAAAAGCGTCCTTGTTTAATTTGAAATAAGATTTATGAAGACGATAAAGAAATTGCCATGCCAATTGTCCCTGAATTTTTTGAAGGTTGCCCAGAGCGTCGCTAAAATTGAAATCAAATTTACGCTGATCCGGAAAGTCCTCGCTCACAATTCCGCCCTTGACCTTAAATATCCGCGCATTCACGACCAATCTCGGCGCCTTTCCATCCGTTTCAGGGAGAAGCTGATAATCGCCAACGACAATCAACGATGCCTTCGCATGGATGCCAACTTTCACTGATGTTGCCAGCGAAGGAACCGACATATTCGGAATGCCAAGCTCCTGCAGGACAAACTTCCGCTCCTGATTTGAGAGCACATTGATCCCTTTATTGCTCAAAAGATCAGACAACGTCTCGGCAAAACTCTCGCCGATCCAATTCGATTCCGAGGTTGAGGCCTTGTTCGTAAACGGCATGACGACGATCGAATCCGCATCAGTTGCCGCCGGAACTCCTGTAATTACAGGCGACTGCGCCGAGATAGCCGAAGCGGCAAAGATAGCAGCAAAGACGATTTTCAGAAGGTTTTTCAGCATATGTGACCCAAAATAAAAAATTCGCTCTGGAGGTCGAGCGAATTGGTTAACTACTATGATGCAAAACTACCCAACAAAGATGGTATCCGGTACGGGATTTGAACCCGTGTTGCCGCCGTGAAAGGGCGGTGTCCTAACCCCTAGACGAACCGGACACATAGGCTCGCTTTTTCCGCCTAAAGGCGAACGTAAAGAATATCGGACGAGTATTTTGTTGTCAAACTTGAAGCAGCAAGACAAATCTTTTAGATTCATCTGAATGTTCCTGATAACGAAGCCCCAACCGAAAGAGATCGATTGTTTTCTTAAAGATCGACAAACCGACGATTTTTCATACCCAGAGGTCGGAGCAACGAAAACTGGTGCTCCTTCCGGCTATGTTGTCGATCACAACAGAGTAAAACTGGGAACCGGTATCTCAGACTACGAACGGGCCAAGGTTGCAATCCAACAATGGAAAATGTTTGCGTTCGATTGGGTAAACCTATGTTACGAAGACACGCCGATAGAGGTTGGGCAGACTGTTGCGATCCTTGTCGTTCACTTTGGCTTTTATTCCCTCAGTGCCGCACGGATCGTCTACACGATCGACGAATCTGTAGAAATATCCCGTTTTGGCTTTGCATACGGAACGCTGAGAGAACATGCAGAGATCGGTGAAGAAAGATTTTCTGTTGAGTTTCATCACAATAGTGAAGAAGTCTGGTATGACCTCTATGCATTTTCAAAACCCGGCTCAATGCTCGCACGGATCGGCTATCCATTAAGTCGCCATTTACAAAGATCATTCGCCCGAGACTCAAAGATCGCAATGTTAGCCGCGATATCGAAGTGACCACTCAAATCTATAAAATTCCTATCTCCGTGCTAAAATTGTGAAAATGAAACGAGTTTTCCTAATCGACGCGATGTCGCATATCTATCGCGCATTCTTTGCTCCGATGGGCATGAAGCAGGACCCGCTGCGTAACAGCAAAGGGCAGGTCACGCAGGCGATCTTTGTCTTTACGAATATGCTCCGCAAGCTGATCAATGACGAAAAGCCGGAGTATATAGCGGCGGTTTTTGACACAGCAGTGCCGACGTTCAGGCATGATTCCTTTGCGGACTACAAAGCAAATCGCGAGGCAATGCCTGACGATCTCGCAAGTCAGATTCCATTCATCATGCGCGTGTGCGAGGCATTTTGCATCCCGATGTTGTTTGTTGACGGTTTTGAAGCCGACGATGTTATCGGCACGCTCGTCCAGGAAGTTGCAGCAAAAGATATGCAGGCAGTGATCGTTTCGAATGACAAAGACCTCTGCCAGCTCGTCCGCGACCCGCACATAATCGCGATGCGAAATAATTCGCAAAACATGAAGCGCAAGGTGCCTGTACCCGCAGTGGAATGGTGCGACGAGGCGTGGGTCAAGAATAAGTTTGGCGTGCCGCCCGACAAGATAATCGATCTGCTCGGTTTAATGGGCGATGCGGTGGATAACATACCGGGAGCTCCGGGCATCGGTGCGAAAGGTGCTCTGAAACTCGTTCTTGAATACGGCTCGGCTCTCGGAGCTATGGAGAACGCCGAAAAGATCACGCACAAAACCTATCGCGAAAGCCTGCAAAATAATCAGGACATTATTAAACAATCGCTTGAGCTGGCGACCATTCACACGACCGTTCCGATCAAGCTCGATCTTAAGGAACTCGAACATTCCGCACCGGACAGACAAAAAGCATATGAGCTTTTTCGAGAGCTTGAATTTACGAACCTAACGAAGGAATTCGCGGGACAAGGCGTAGTTTCGATGCCGTCCTTTAGCGGCCCGGAGTCTTCAAGCGGATCGCCTGTCGCGTCAG
>JANMDA010000418.1:0-7532 GCA_031376085.1 Chloracidobacterium sp. | reverse complement strand
TTTTTAATGCTTCAGACATAAATTTTAGAAGGGGAGAAGAGGAGAAAGGGAGAATGGGAGATGACCGCAAAGTTTCAAACCCTCTCCTTTTCTCCTCTTCTCCCTTTCTCCCCTTCTACCTTTAGGGCGATAAACTCCGCGATCTTCGCCGGCTCGTCATCACTGAGTGCCATGCGTTTGGCACCGATTACGGCTTCGGCGATATCATCAGCGTTTGTTTTATAACGGTTGTCTCGAATAACCAGATCTTCGATCACGCGCCGTTCAAGCCGTTCACGGCCCTCATCTTCAAGGTCTTCCGTAGTTTCAAGATAATCCGCCGGAACAGTGTGATTTTTGATTCGCACATGGAGAGCGCCGGTAATCGCTTTTACTTCGTCGCGTATCTTTTGCAGCTCGAGCAGAGAATTTGGAAATCCAAGCTGGCCGCGAAGCGCGATCTCGATGATAGGCTGCGGTCTGTCCGGCTCGGCTATCCGCGCTTCTGTCCGGATCATTTCGAGCACGTCTGCCGTGATCGCTTTTGCATCAGCATAGCCTGTTACCTGAAAGGCCAACTGCTGAAACGGCCGAAAATGATAGTCCTCGATATGCCGAGCCGAAACTATATTTTGCTCATCTACCTCGACGATAAATACACCGCGAGTTTCGCGAAACTCACTTATATTTGTGATCTCGATCGAGCCGGGGTTAAACGCCCAGTTATCGATCTCGTAATGCTTGTGCGTGTGGCCGAGTCCGACGTATTCGACCGCAGATTTGAGTTCTTTCAGTGCGTCCATCGACAATGCCGGGATCGGATGCATTTGGTGGCCTTCGACATCAGTGTGGAGCATAAGGATATGAAACGCTCCGTCGCGTCGGGTTTGTTTTATCGCTTCGGTAAGCATCGGTATCGCCCAATTGCCCGACGCTCCGTACCAATCAGAGCCAAAAATTCGCGCACGGCCAATATCGATGTAACCACCCTTTTTTGAAGCCTCATCCCAAGGTTCATAGTGCATTTTACCGTCAGCCGAAACAGGCTCAAGCAATTTTACAAGTCCCCAGCTTGAAAGCGAACGCAGCCAGCTAAATTCGCTGTCGGTGTGTTTTTGATCGTGATTGCCCTCGATCGTGATGACCGGAATGCCTGCGGAGCGCATCATCGTCAGACCTTCGACCGCGTAATTCATCGTCTCAGGCGGTACGACGCGTTTGTGAAAAAAATCGCCGCACATGATGACAAAATCTACCTTCTCGTCGATCGCATATCGCTTGAGCACATTGATCCACGCGTCAAAAAAATCGCGCGGGCTTTCGGTAAGCTGATATCGAGTGCATCCCAAATGCACATCGGCGATATGAAGAAACTTCATACTGTGGATTTTATCACCGCAGAGACGCTGAGACGCAGAGAAGAATTAAGATTTCATATTTTTTTCTATTCGTCTCAGCGTCTCTGCGGCTAAATTTCCTATGATAATATTCAATTATGAACAAAGTCGTCCTTATCACCGGAGCGTCGAGCGGCATCGGACTGCACACTGCGAAACTCTTTCAGTCAAAAGATTGGAAAGTTGCCGCGACGATGCGCACAACCGAAAATGCGGTGGATCTTCAGAACATAGTCGATGTCGAATGTTTTCGCCTCGATGTCACTGATGTCGATTCGATCAAGTCTGCAATAGCCGCGACGCTCGAAAAATTTGGCCGCATAGATGCCGTGGTTAACAACGCTGGCTTCGCCGTCGTCGGCCCGTTCGAAGCTGCGACACAAGAGCAGATCGAGCGCCAAATGCACACAAACGTCTATGGCGTGATGAACGTTTGCCGCGAGATACTGCCGTATTTTCGCGAACAAAAACGCGGCATCATTGTAAACGTCGCGTCAATGGGCGGACGCATCACGTTTCCGCTTTACAGCATTTATCACGCGTCAAAGTGGGCGCTCGAAGGTTTTAGCGAGGCTCTACAATATGAGGTAAAAGAATTTGGAATCAAGATCAAGATAATCGAGCCCGGGCCGATAAAGACCGACTTTTACGAACGCTCCCAGAGCATCACTAAAATGGATGGCCTTACCGCTTACGACAATTTTGTCGCACGCGCGTTGCCTAATTTACAAAAAGCGGGTGAGACCGCGCCTGACGGCTCGGTTGTAGCCGAGGTCATTTACACTTCCGTTTCTGACGATTCATGGAAGATGCGTTACCCGGTAAATTCGCGGCTTGTGCTCGCCGCACGCCGACTTTTGCCTGACAGCTTGTTTCTGCCGCTTATTAGAAAGGCGGTTCTGAAATAGCTAAAATTCAAAAAAGATGCGATGATAGTGATTATTCTCACTTTGTCCTATTTTTTGGCATTAATTTTTTCAAGCGGGATTTACAAACAATAACGACAAGCTAACAAGACGGCGCGAAGTATGAAAATTCTCTTGTATAACCCCGACAATGGCATTACCCGCAATTTCATGCCGCACCTCTGGATGTTTCTTTTGCAGTCATTGACGCCAAAGGAACATGAGGTGATCTTGATCGACGGCAACGCTAAGGCAATGACGCGCCCGGAGCTTGTTCAGTTCTGCAGGGATGAGAACATCGGGTTAGTCGGCATAGGTTCGATGACACGAATGGTCGCCCGTGCTTATCTGGTTGCCGATGCCTTGCGCGAAGCTGGATTTAAGGTCGTTATGGGCGGGCCGCATGTGACGGAATGTCCGCTCGAAGCTCTCGGAAAAGATGGCGGGCCGCGCCATGCCGACGCCGTCGCTCTGGGCGAAGCGGACGATTACTGGGCACAGATCGTCGAAGACGCGGCAAACGGCGAGCTCAAAGAAACATATCAACCCAAAGTTGATGAAAAGGGGAACGACTTCAAGCCCAGCCTACAGCCTTATCCCCATATCCCCTGGGAAACGCTCGATCTCGAACAGTTTTCGCTCGTGCCGAAATTCCTTCAGCCTGTAATGTCAAAATTTGGCGAGGGTTGGGGTAAATTCTTTGTCGTGCCGATCGAAACCGGACGCGGTTGCCCGTATGGCTGCGAATTTTGTACAGTAACCGGATTTTTTGGCGACTCGATACGTTTTAGGTCGAACGAAAGTGTGATCGAGGAACTCCTGCGATTAAAGGAACGGGCCAAACACGAAAAAGGCCAGATCGCCGTTTTCTTTATCGACGACAATCTTGCTATCAATAAAAAGCGGCTTAAATCGCTCCTTCGCGATATGATCGCGGCCGGGGCAACTTTGCCGTGGGTCGCGCAGATCAGCGCCAATCTTTTGGGTGACGAAGAATTGGTTGATCTCATCGCTGATGCAGGCGCTCGCTGGATATTTATCGGGATGGAATCGATCGATCCCGCAAATATGGCCGACGTGAACAAAACATTCTCGAAGCCGGCAGATTACAAGGGCGTTCTTGACGGCCTCGCCCGCCGAAATATTTACGCGATCACTTCGTTCATAGTCGGGATGGACAATGACACCGTTGGCGTCGCTAACCGCACGGTGGATGAGATCGAGAGTTGGGCTCCCGGGCTGCCGGTTTTTGGCCAATTGACTCCGTTTCCTGCTACACCTCTTTATGACCGGCTCGAAAAGGCCGGACGGCTTGACCGTCCAAAACACTGGCTTGATTTTGCTCCCTTCGTCATGGCCCATAACCCGCTCAAGATGTCGATCGAGGATGCAAAAAAGGAAACGTTTGACGCCTGGTCGCGCTCCTACAGCCCCGAGCGCAATTGGGAAGCGATCAACGCGATCCGCAACGCACCGATCGACACACGCATCGGCCATCTCGTCGCACGTCTGTTCTTCCGCGGCATTTATTTTCCTCAGATGAGCAAACGCGCCTGGCTCAAACTCCTTTTCGACAATCGGAAACCCATTCTCAGCCTCACCGGCGAAGGAATACGCACCTGGCGCCAATTCCGCAAACACCAACGCACCGAAGCCCAATCCGTCCAGACCGTGCAGTAGTCGGCAAAGCTAAAATGTCTCTTGTAAGATAACATCGCTTAGTGCTACATTTTTTTTGCAGCGAGCTAGTGAGCGATACGGGCGGAAACGCGAGTGTGAACGAGCGTGCCCAATAATAATCTGCACGCTCGTTAACACTCGCGTCTCTGCTTGGGACATCCTGATGAACACTCTTTACTACGGCGACAATCTGAAGATATTGCGGGACTACATCAAGGACGAATCGGTCGATCTTGTTTATCTTGACCCGCCGTTTAACAGCAACCGCAATTACAACGTGCTTTTTCGCGGGCGTATCGGGCACCGACAGCGAATCGCAGATCACGGCCTTCGAAGACACCTGGCACTGGAACCTCGCCGCCGAGCAGACCTACACTGAACTGATAAACGAACCCGATCAGGTCGGGCGAATGATCGAGAGCTTTCGCCAGTTCATCGGCAACAACCAGATGATGGCCTACCTCGTCATGATGGCCGTCCGCCTAAAGGAACTCCACCGCGTCCTAAAGTCGTCCGGCTCGCTCTATCTCCACTGCGACCCCGTTGCTGCTTTTGTACTTTGAGTGATCTAATATAAAATCTTCATCAATGAGCGTTCCCCATCCATTTCCGTATCAGGGCAGTAAGCGAAATCTCGCGAGGTCGATCTTGCGATTTTTCCCCTCCCATGTAGAAACGCTCTATGAGCCTTTCGCTGGTTCGGCGGCAATAACGATTGCGGCGGCTTGTGATTCATTAGCCATGAACTTTGTTATCAACGACCTCAATAAACCGCTTGTTGAACTCTGGAAACAAATAATAGCCCAACCAGCTTCCATTGCCCGTGAATACTCCAAGCTTTGGAATGAACAGGACGGACAAGAAAGGGACTATTACAAGGTAGTGCGTGAGAAATTCAATCAAACTAAACAACCTGATTATCTTTTATATCTTTTGGCCCGGTGCGTCAAAGCCTCTGTTAGGTACAACTCGAACGGTGAATTCAATCAAAGTCCGGATAACCGACGAAAGGGAATGCATCCCGAAACTATGGCAAGTCAGATCACGGCAGTATCGAGAATTTTGCTCGGGAAAACTGAGTGCATCTCTATGGACTATAAAGAAGCGATGAAAGATGCAACGGAACGCGACCTTGTTTATCTCGACCCCCCATATCAGGGAGTCAGTAATAATCGCGATGCCCGTTATCTTGAAGGCGTCAATTTTGATGGTTTTGTTTCTGCTCTGGAAATCTTGAATCGCCGTCGAATCAGCTACATTGTGAGTTATGACGGACGAACGGGAGATAAGGTATTTGGCGAGACGCTGCCATCGTTTCTAAATCTTCACTTGGTCGAACTTCATGCTGGGCGTTCAAGTCAGTCCACTCTCTTGGGACGTAACGATGACACATACGAATCACTTTATATCTCTCATGCTTTGTCACAGCGATTAAAGCACGCCCCACCTCGAACTTTGTTCCCGTCAGAAGATTTCCTTGAAATGGGGGCCTCTGTGTGAAACAAAAGCTGCCGAAAGAATTCTTAGAGCTTTGTCGCAGTATAACGAGCAAACGTCCAAAGACCGTGATCGATCATATTATCGAACACGGTTTTATAACGACGGAAGAATTGAAGGACAAGTACGGATACAGTCATCCGCCTCGAGCAGCACGGGACGTGCGAGAGCAAGGAATTCCATTAGAAACTTATAGCATCATCGCAAAAGATGGTAGAAGAATTGCCGCATACCGATTCGCAGATTCTTCGAAAGTCCTTGCCGATAAATTATCTGGGAGAACCGTAATCTCGAAAGCTTTCAAGGACGAATTGATCAAATTATCTGGATCCAAATGTGCGATCCATAGTGATGAACTCAACGAAAGGTATCTCCAAGTTGACCACCGTGTTCCTTATTTGGTCGCTGGCGAAGGAGCGGCGGGTGAAAGAAGCCTGCCGGACTACATGCTGCTCTGTGCTTCCGCAAATCGGGCAAAATCGTGGTCATGCGAACATTGCGTGAATGGCGTTGAACTAAAGAAGCCAAAAATTTGTTCCGCCTGCTACTGGGCTTCACCGGAAGAATATTCCCACGTTACAATGCAAAAGATTCGACGAGTCGATATTGTGTGGAAAGGCGAAGAAGTAAAAAACTACGACCGACTAAAACAAAAGACTGAGGAATTGCAAAAGGATGTTCCTTCATACGTAAAGGAAATTCTAGAGGAGCATATTTCCGATGAGTAATTTTTTGGAAAACGAGAACGCCACCATCGGCGTATTCCTGACCCTCGACCCGCCAACCAGACCAATGCTCACCGAAGCCGCCGAAAAAGGCTTCTACCACTCGCCCGGCTGGAACAAAGATTATCCGCGTTTGCAAATACTAACCGTCGAAGACCTATTAGCCGGAAAGACCGTCGATCTCCCGCCTAATATTGACACCTACAAGAAAGCGCAAAAGATGGTTGCCGAGAGCGACGACCAGGGAACACTGGGATTTTAGTTTTATGTGCGAACCAGAATCCGTTTCTAGCACACTCAAGACAATTCTGCCCCTAATTGGAGTTGCGCTCGGCTGGTTATTAGGGATTGGATCTAGCTTCATAATGATTTGGTGGAAAAATAGGGAGTTGAAGAAAGCCCTTATTTCAGAACTGTTCAGTCTTCACGAGTCGTTAAAGAATTTACATTTGAGCTATGCTCGTGATCTTCAGATGTTTGCCGTCGGTCGTGTCGAGCGCAGCTCTCCAATTAGGGTTGCCCATGCGATTTACGAGAATCATTACAAGGATATCTGCTACAAATTGAATCAGAACCAACGTCAGTCTTACGAACTAGTCCATGAGCATATCAACTCATTTAATAATAGTCTCCAGGAACAACAAGCAGCTGTAACGGAGTATGCTCTAAAACCAAGTAGAGAAGCAGCCATGCGTTGGGGAAGTATTATTGAGGCTCAATACGTAAACGTGCGTGTCATTCATTTCCATATTACCCGGCATCTAAATAATAAAAAAAATCCTGAGTTGGGACTTCGAACAGCCGCTCACAAGGAATATTTAGACTTCCTTGAGGAAATTGATGGTGACATTAGAAAGATCCTAGAAAAAGCCAAGACCTTCGACCCAAGTGATGCAACGAAGCGATATGACGAAAGTTACTTCAAACACCTAGAAGATGACTCATCAGGCTCCAGCGACACAGAGTAATGCCGAAAGGTTCCTTTATTGGTTTAGCCGAATTGCTAGGTGACAATTTAGCCGCGTTCACGCGGCTTTTCTTGTGTAGCCACGTCCCTTTAGGGCGTGGTTGGATTGACGATGAATTTTGAAGGGCGATTTATCGTCCTTTCTCTTTGGCTTAAGCCGCAACCGGAGTAAGCCCGTTGAAACGGGCTGTCGGATTCCGAGCGAACACTAACCACGCCCTAAAGGACGTGGCTATGTGCCGCGAAACGCGGGAAATCGACTTCGGAAAACCACGTCATATTCGGAAAGTTGCGTCAAATCGAGAAAGTTACGTCGTATTCGGAAAGTTGGCATTTCAATTCCAGTCGCAATCTGCTACGGTGATGCGGGAATTGTTTTATG
>JANMDA010000405.1:0-8037 GCA_031376085.1 Chloracidobacterium sp. | reverse complement strand
CAAGGCCGGAACCGTCAAGATTAGCAAGAGGATCGGCAACGCCAACAATCTTAGGAAATGTTGTCGATGGACCGTAAGGGCTCCAGGCAATATTGAGATGACCAATGCATACAAAACAAATCGCCACCATGCATCGCCGCGATGGCGCAATAGGACTATAACCAGACCGACGATCGCAAGCAAAAAAGTAGCAACAAATATTCCACCCATCACCGGTATATGGTGGCGGTGAAGATGGTCGCCGTTAAGAAGTAAAAATGCGGGACTGATGTCTCCGAAAAACGCAGGAACGAACTCTTTGATGACCTCCCACCAAGACGTATCCGCAGTTATGTAACTGACCTCCTTAAATCTTGCTGTAATCGCGGCACCGTTTGTAAAATAAACATAGGTGAATGGGATGAGAAAGACAAAATAAATTGCCCAGGTTTTGAATACATCAAACAAAGCCCGCTTATTATTGATTGCAAAGATCAATAATCCAAAAGCAAACCCCGGCCCAAGCACTCGTCCGGCCGCATATGCGTATGTGACAATCGCAAGCGAGAACGCAATCAATATATTGTCCGAAAGCTTCCAGTTATCGCGACGGCACGCATTGAACAAACAATACAGAAATAGAACAATTCCCAAAGATAGTACGGAAGTTTCCTGAACCATTCGACTGATCTCAAATAGCCATGGTGTAGCCATAGCCGTAACCGCCACGATCATTCCAATAATCCATCTCCCTGAAATTCGGGCCGCTAATACACCGAGGAAAAGTGTTGCAATAAACACTAATGATGCCGAAAAAACATGGGCCGACAGCGAACTGGGAGGAATGAAAGAGTACATTCCTGCCATCATATATATGAACAAAGGACTCATCCATTGAGTAAAGCCGCCGGTATAGCATTGGAAGAAAAGCGGAAAACTCGTGCCATTTTCGGCGATACCCGTCGTCGCGATCAGATAGCCGTTGTATGCTTCGCACGCTTCGTCATAGTAGAAACCGCCTGGATTCGTCGACAGTCCCGAAATAAAGGCAAAATAAAGTAACAGAATACCGGCAACAATAATGAGCCACTTGGCACTTCCCCACCTTCCCGAATTCGTCTTAAGAAAAGACATCTTAATGCCCTCCATTAATTTTCTTTACCTTCTTTATCGGATCCAATCCTTTTATCGAAATCTTTGGCCATCCTGCATTTAAAACAAAGAGCCGTCGAGTTGCATTTGGGGGCCCCAAGGCCAGCGATACAGGGTTATCTAAACGCCTGTCATCATCCCCGTGATCCAAGCTTCGGACAGGATTGCCATCCAGATCGAAGACAAGGATCTCGTTTGTAGTGCCGCTCGTGACATAAACGTTTTTTCTATCCGTATCGAATGCAACATCAGGAAATTCACTGGTGGATTTTTTCCAAGATGGTATAGCCCACTGCCGTACAAATTTGCCATCAAGGTCAAATACCTGAATCCTGCCATTACCCAAATCTGCCACAAATACTAGATTATTCTCAACCGTTATGCCAGTCGGCCCATTAAACTGGCCTTCGCCCGAACCGGCAGCACCCCAAACCAGTGAATACGTTTCATTTGCTGAATCGAAGCGGGCAATCCTGGAGCGTCCCTGATCGACAACGTAAAGCTGGTTGTTTGGACCGACGGCTACGTCGCGCGGACCGTAAAAGCCAGAGTCAGGGCCATTATATTCGGCGATAAAGGTTCCATCTGGATCAAATCTTAACAGTTTGTGTATTGAAGCATCGACAACATAAATCGTACCTGCAGAATCCACGGCGATTCCGTTCGGCTCCTTAAGGACCGTTGTTGACTGACCCGTTTTACCAAATTCAATAACAAATTTCCCATCCGCATCAAATTTCTGTATGCGGGCGTTTCCAGTGTCAGCAACATACAAGTTGCCTTTAATATCCGTTGCAATTCCTCTCGGATTTAGCAACTCTCCTTCCGGGCCGCCTGTTGAAGCAATAAACTCCTTAGGAGCAGCTATCTGGGTCGTAACGGATGTGGTGGCATCTGACATCCCATTTCGGAAAAGCACAAATCCGCCTTCCCGGCTGAGTACTTCACAGCCGTCACAGGGTTCACCGGAGCTTAATACTATAGCTCCGTCGGGAGCTTTCTGGCGATCAAGAAGGTGTACGAAGTTAGATCTATCCAACCCTCTAATAGAGCCATACCACAGAGCGTGCATGTACGCGGGCTCCCCTTGATCCTGAAGATATATAGGGCGGCTTCCATCTGCCAATGCCACATCCAAAACCCTCGGATACGCCTCGTGGAAAAAACCCAGGCGGCTCTCAGCCGTCTCGGAAGATCTAAATATAGTTTGAAACTGTACCGTCTGAATTGCGGTCAGCAATAACAAAGCACTAAGTAGCCCAACGCGAAGATTATGTTGAACTGCCGGAGAATTTAAGAGGCCTGAGAAGCCTGTGGCTGATCGTTCAATTGTTTTCGCTCGGTCCAAATCACAGTCTGACGCAGCCGATGCAGCGGACTTGTCATCGTAGATTCCTATCAACCATGAAATTGCCGGAACGGTAAGAATAAGAAAGAAAATCGGAAATGCCAATCCCCGTATCGATGCGTAACGATCACTGGTAATTGCTCCCGGTATCAATGAGGCGACCAGCCCAAATAATACAAAGCGCCACCATGCACTCGAGCGGTGCCGCATCAGAACGATCACGATACCCATAATACCTAAGGCAAACGTGGCAATAAGGAACTGGCCGACACCCGGAACATGATGACGAAGATAAATGTCACCATCTAGAATATAGTATTTGATACTGCTGATGTCCTGAAACAACGCTGCGATGACTGTGCCCAAATTTCCCAAAAACGACTTTGTAGGTGAAATGTTGGTGGTTCTCCAAAAACGCCCGGAGATCACCATTGGAGTCTTGAAGTAGACCACAACCATCGGAATCATTGTACAAGCATAGATCGCCCAAACCTTCACAACGTCAAATAGCGCCCGCCAGCTGACTGCAAAAATTAACAGCCCGCCTGCAAGAATTGGGGCAAGGGCTCGGCCGCTTGCATAGCCGAAGGTTATCAATGTGAGCGAAAGCGCTATGAAAAAACAGTCTCTAAGTTTCCATCTTCCGCGTCTATAAGCGGTATACAAGCAAAAAAGGAAAAGGACGATTGAAAAAATAAAAAAGAACAATTCCATTACTAGCCGGCTATATTCAAAGAGCCACGGAGTTGCCATTGCTGAAAGGGCTACGATAACGCCGACCGAAGTCTTGCCGGATATCCGAAAAGCCAAAAAACCGAGCAGAAGTGTAGCTGCGAATACGCAAGTGGCCGCGCAAATTCTTGCAGATAAGACGCTGGGCTCCACGAATAAATAGACGAGTGCCAGCACATATGGCTGAGTGGCGCTCATATATTGTGAGTAGCCCTGCGTATAACAATGAAAATAAAGCGGAAATTTTGTCCCGTCTTCCTGGGCCCCAGTGGTTGCGATCAAATAACCGTTGTAGGCGATACACGATTCGTCGACATAAAAACCACGAGGATTTGTCGATAGGCCGTAAATCCAAAAACAATAGAGCAAAGCTATCCCGGCTAATATAATGAGGCCATTGCGCGAAAATACCCGCCCGATTTTATCTCCAAAAGACATTGTTGGAATCCTTCTTATTTCGGTGTTTGTTTTGGTGCCTCCAATTCAAACCTGGAAACTCTCGAACTCCCCGTATTAACTACAAGCAGCCATCTTTTCTTATTCGCTTCAAAAATTGTCATCGCGGTAGGATTTTCCATTTTTTCGTCCCCTTGTGAATTGAAACCTGTTAACGGGTTGCCATTTTCGTCGAACGCAAGTATTTCGTTGGTTTTACCACTCGAAACGTAAACAGTCTTCGTAATTTCGTCGAAAGCAACATCCGGAAACTCGCTCGATGTACGCTGCCAACTTGGAATTTCCCATTGCCTAACAAATTTGCCCTCAAGATCGAAAACCTGTATTCTGCCATTCCCCAGATCGGCAACAAAAACTAAATTATTACCGATCGCGATCCCTGTCGGATCTTTGAACTCACCCGGTCCAATTCCATTAACTCCCCAAACTACTGGATACGATTCAGTTGCAGGAGCCAGCCGTGCTACACGGGTACGCCCTTGGTCAATGATATAAACTTGGCCATTCGGGCCGACGGACGCATCGCGAGGACCGTAAAATCCGGTATCGGGGCCGAAGAATTCTTTCACGAACGCCCCGTCAGCATGATACCTCAGCAACTTGTGGTTGTGAGCGTCTGTTACAAAGATGTCGCCATCGGCATCGACTGCAATACCGTTTGGATCTTTCATCTTGCCTTCGCGCTCACCCGGATCTCCAAAAACAGCTAGGAATTTTCCTTCCGAATCAAATTTCTGTATCCGTTCATTGCCTGTGTCGGCAACATAAAAATTGCCTTTCGTATCAGTGGCGATTCCGCAAGGCCTTAAGAATTTTCCGGGAGTATTTCCCTCGCCGCCCCGGAAAGCGGGAACTGCTTCATTTGTATTAACAGGAGCGCGTGGCTCCTCAGGCGGCAATTCGATCTCAGGTTTTGGAGCACCAAGTTCGTCCGGGACCTTATATATGGTCAGCTTGCCGTACTTGCCTTCCTTGTCATCATAAACGACGTCAAAATATGCTTCGAAGATCGCTTCATTTAGTTTCTTTACGTCCGTGCTGTTCTTTCGCAAACCATTATCTATCGCGACATAGTCTACGCCATTTTCTTTGAGAAGTTCGAAGACTTCTTGAGTATTTGTCGACTCAAGCATTCTCTTGTAAACGCCATCGCGTTTGGCCGTGTCATAACCGGCTCCCCAGGCATAGTACGGGTGTCCGTAAAACAAACGTCGACCGGCATTTAGAATGCCGTGACTTGTATATCTCGCGGATAAAAATACTGAATTAGGCGGCGTATTTTCAGAGACCCATTTAATAAGCGGGTCGTTGCCGTAAGGAACCTCTCCCCAGTCAGTTGTATGGAACGGGTATAGATCAAGTACGCCGCTCAAAGTAATGAGAATTGTAAGAATAATGGCGGCCACACGGGTAAAGATCGCAGTTTTTAATATTCTGAGATTCCATAAACTCCAAATTCCCGCCCCTACATAGAGGTTTCCAAGAACCACCCAAAGATTAAGAAATTTATGATTCGTCATAACCTCAAGGCTGAACTGGAAACAAAACGTGAGAATGATCAGGGCGCATATCGCAAGGAATAGTTTTCGTTGGAACGACGTGCCAATGATCAGCGCGATCGCGATAAGCAGCCACTTGAATCCGAACGTCCAGCCCAGATATTTGACTACATCCATTATTGGCACACTACCAAGCGTATATCCCCAGTGTATTAGTGTGTAACCAGGATCAGGCATGCCTCCGGTCTTAAGGAAGACAATCTGAGGCAAAGATAAGATGGCGGCAGCGATACCTAGAGCGACCAATTGTCTTCGTTGTGGAAAAAGAACGAAAAGCACTGCGAGAACGGAAAACGCCGCGACAAAGATCGCACCGTTCCACATTGGCATTAACCCCAGCAATATGCCCACAAATGCGAAAGACATGATGCCGTCAGTGCCTTCACTAAGCCAGTCACCAAAGGTCCGTTGCGGTTTGATAAACTCTCTTGGCTTCTCAGGCTTGTTGTATACTTCCGCGCGCGCTTTGGAGGATGTTTCATTGATAGCCGTTTCATTACTTTCGGTATCGGATGAAACATCCATTGACTGTGATACTTCGTTATTATCGATCTCAAGCAGATCGGCACCGGCCGAAAAATTCTCGCGGCCGGCAATTTCATGTTTGACAGAAGCTTCCGGTTCCTTTTCGGTTGGTTGATCTAATTCGAGCACATCCGAACCCGATGAAAAATCTTCAGCCTGCATTGGGTTCGCGAATATCGGTTTTTCTTCCGCAATGCTTTCAAACGGCGATAAAGGTTCGCTCCCGACAATTTCATCTGACTGTGAACTTTGTATTTCCAGGGCTAAAGCCTCAGCCGCAGCTTTTTCCTGGGCGGCCATGATCTCGGCTTGACGCTTTTGCTCGATCCTTTCCTGCTCGGAGCGCAGCCAAGCAGCACGGGCCTCGGCCTCTGCTGCTTTTAACTCGGCAGCCTTCGCTTCGGCAGATCTATAACGAATGATCAAAAAAGTGAGAACAAGTAGAAAAATTCCTATCGAACTCGCAAGATGACGTTGGTTGGCATAATTGACCAGAGACCAAACGCCCCATGTTTCGCCGCGATACTCATAACCCGACGCAATAAAATCCGGGCTCACAGCAACCTTACTTATGATGGCCGACATCGACTGGCCGAGCGAACTAAGGAAGCTATCGAAGCTATCAAAGGAAAGGGTGCCGTACGTTTTGAAGAAAGTATAGAAAGAAAGCGTTCCGAAAAAGAAGAAAAGTGCCGCAGCGATCCGGCCGACCACACGAGAGGCAAAGACAAGAGCTCCAAGCGTCATCACGAGAACGAGCATTGCCGTCATCGACAAGATTGCGATTATGTTATTGGCAAATGCCGGGCTGAAGCCGAGATATTCGAGGTTGCCCGCCTGAAAATAGAATAGAAAATGGTAACGGATGCGGTCGCCCGAAAAATGAGTAAATTCAGTCGGAAAGTTATGCCCTCTGGCAAATGATTGCATTATCGACAACGTCGAGCCAAAATCACTCGACTGATGGATGCCGATCAGCATATTGCCATCCTTCATGCCGAAGGTGGTCATCATGAGATAGCTCGCCAGCAGGAAACAAAGACCTAAAGCGATCCAGTCCCATTTCCTGAATTCGGTCACTTCGCGGTCAGTGTGCGTCAAAAGGATATTATTTGGCGGACGAGTTCGCAGCCAGTAAATGAAGGCGATGGAAGTAATAAAAAATAAGAGATTGCCCCATAAAAGCGGAGACGCCGTCCAATAAAACAGAAGGCCGCAAAGATACGTCCACCAGGTACTTATGAGCACTCCGCTCAAAAATGCCGCTGCCAACCGGTGAGGGATCGACACATATGTAAAAAAACGCCGGCAAATCGAATCACCGAGAATGAATACCAGAACCAAATAGATCAATGCGAACATTATTAAATTTTAGACGAAGCAATCACGGCATTCAATTTATGAAAGACGCGCAAACCTCATCGTCTCCGTGTTTCTACTTTTATTTTTTTTGTATGTGCAGCCCCCAAGCCGCAGGCGATATAAGTCGAAGTAACATTCTCGTTCGTCGAATAAGAAACGCAGAATGACAAATTGTAGCACCGACAACTTATACTTGAATAAGATAACAGTATTTTACGAATTGTTGAACCCGATTCTGCTAAAAAAATCCTGAAAGATATAAGTCAGAACGCTAAACTAAGGAAAGCCCGCTCAAAAACGAGCGGGCTTTCTTAATATAAATCCGGCGACTTCCTACTTTCCCACACCTGAAAGATGCAGTATCATCGGCTCCAGTAGGCTTAACTGCCGTGTTCGGGATGGGAACGGGTGTGACCCTACCGACAAAATCACCGGAAAACTTGTGATCTCAAATCTGCGATTTCAAATTTGAGATCTGAATTTTCAAAACTTAATATCTGATAACTGAATACATTGCAAGTCCACTACTTTTACTACTTCTATCGTCTTGCGTTGCTTTAACATTAAATTTGCTTGTCAACAAATTTTATGGTCAAGCCTTGGGACATTTAGTACTAGTCGACTAAATACATTACTGCACTTACATCTCTAGCCTATCAACGTGGTGGTCTTCCACGAGTCTCACTGGCAATACTAATCTTAGGTCTGGCTTCACGCTTAGATGCATTCAGCGTTTATCCATGCTCGACATAGCTACCGAGCGATACGGCTGGCGCCATAACTCGTACACTAGAGGTCAATCCATCCCGGTCCTCTCGTACTAAGGACAGATTCCTTCAATATTGCTACGCCCACACCAGATAGGGACCGAACTGTCTCGCGACGTTCTGAACCCAGCTCACGTACCATTTTAATCGGCGAACA
>JANMDA010000394.1:0-10685 GCA_031376085.1 Chloracidobacterium sp. | reverse complement strand
TCGATGCCGGCTTCGAGAATGTCGTCGGATTCAAGCAAAGTCATTTCGCCGCGTCCACCGCCAAAAAGTTCCTGGAAAAACTGTATGAAGTGGGTATTTATCGTCTCAAACGCGGTCCTGAATTTTTCGCGCGAACGCTCTTTTATCTCACGCAAAGCTGCCTCCGTCGCAGCGATGCTGTCGATGATGTCCTTCTGCTGTGAAGTGAGGAACAAGTGGCGTTCTTCGGTCTCGCCCAATTCTTCGAGAGCAAGCATGTTGATCGCTCCAAAATTGTCGAGCCTTAGTCTCAGATCGTCAGCTTCTTTGCGGGCGTTTTCGAGAACAAAGTCTTCGGCTAATTCGATCGAATCGACCATTTCCGCAAGCGATATGTTTAATTCCTGCTGACAATTTTCTGCCGTGTTCTTCAATTGCGTAATCGCTTCGGCTTGGCGGACCTCGATGTCAGCTCTCTCATTTATGGCTTCGGCGGAGCGCCGGTTGAGGTCGGCGAGTTCGTCACTCGTCCTGTCCGACATCTCGCGGGCAACGGCCAGCGCGTTGATTCCTGACGTGATCTCAACATTCTCATTGGCGATCTCGTCGCCGGCGGAAGCGATGCGGTCGGTGATCTCAGTTATCGATGTGTGCAATGCCTTGATCTTTGTTTCGGCATCGTTCATTTCGAGATGTTGCAGGGCAAGACGAGATTGGAGTTCCTTGATCTCATTCTCCACTCTCCGCAGAGCCGAGACAGCAGAGCGTCGCCGTTCTTCGGATGTTGCAGCGATCATGCGTTTTTCGTTCAAAACTGCATTAGCAGCCTCGGTTTTCGAACGTGCTTCATTCAAACTTGCTCCGATATTCTCAAGCGACCCGAAAGCCCCGACACGGGAGATTTCAGCAGCCTGTTTATTGCTCACTGCATCTGCGAGTTGCTCCTTTAGCTCGGTGATCTCCGATCGAATTTGTCCGGCTTCGTCGGCAACGACCTTGCGGTGGCGTTCTGTTCTCTGGATCTCTTCGCGGGCGGCATGAAGCTGAATTTGAAGCCCATGAATGCCGCGATCGACCTTGATGATGAGCGATTGCAGATCGACCGTTTTGCTCTCGTTTTCGACCAGGCCTTTACGGGCAGTGTCGGCTACGGATGTTGCAGTTTCGATCGCAGTAGAAAGGTGTGTGCAATCCTTTTCAAGTTGATTTAGCTCACGCTTGAAGGCAAGAAGCGATTCATTAGTACCGGTCGATTTTCGGTTACCCTCAACAAACATCCGTCCGCCGAGCAGCAGGTCACCATCGTAATTTATAAGAATATTGCCGTCTGTCGTATCTTGCTGATCCAGATCTTTGACGATTCGAGCCGACATTTCGCGTGGAAAGACTTGCCGCAAAGCGTCCGCCAATTCGCCCGATACGCCAAGATGATCGGCGACGGTATCGCCCATGCCGAGAACAGCATCATTTGCACGCGTAGCGGTTTTTGAAAGGATGATCATCGCCGTTCGGCCAATGTCATTCGCCTTGAGCCATGTCGAAAGACGTTTGGCATCATCCAGCGATTCCACAACGACCGCTTCGAGAAAATCGCCAAAAAGCGTTTCGACCGCAGTTTCTGCTTCTCTTGTAACGTTCAGCCTGTCAGCCAAAACACCCGCCAGATGCACACCAATGTTTTTTTTCTCTGCGAACAGTTTCTGAACTTGTGGAGTATAAACTGCGCGTTTTTCTTCAAGCTCAAGCAGCGTTGAAAGCCGGTGACGCTTGGCGGAATGCTCTTCCTGCAATGCTTGAACTTCCGCCTCAGCTTTATGCAGAGTGTTCCGGGAATCCGATGTCGCGGCTAGCAGCGTGTCCTTTTCGATGTTCAGATCGGCAAGCTTTTTCTCTTCGGCAGAGAGGTTTTCAGCGAGTTCGGAGGCGTGGTTTTGATTTTCCGAGAAAGTTTCGTCAGTACGCACGCCTTCCTTCTCAAGGCCGTCGGCACGCGAGGCAAGTCTTTCAAGGTTGTTCTCAAGCTGTCGTCCGATCTCGTCAAAACGCTCGACCGCGCCAGTATGCTGCATCAAGGCCGCTCGAAGTGTTTCAATCGACGTTTCGATGACGGCCAGAGCATCGGCTTCGCTCCGGTGAAGCTCTTCGGATTCGCGAAGTGCGGATTCGGCCTTAGTATGCTCGGCAGTTTCTTGCTGCTCTTCTATTTGCAGACGCTCAAGCTCGGAGGTAAGCAGCTTAAGCCGTTCATCGCTCGCCGCGATCTCGGTACGCAGAGTTTCGCAGCGGTTGTTGAGATTTACGATCTGATCGGATTTGTAAAGATGCTCACGCTCGGCGCGGTCGCGCTCAAGAGCGTTGTTGGAGTGAATTTTTCGCAATTCGGCAAGGCTTTCCTCAGCATTCCGGGCGTTGTGAGTAGCTTCGCGGGCAGATTCTTCTTTGACTTTGAGCTGTGTCTGAAGGTCGGCTTCAACTTCAGTGGCCTTGCCAAGCTGCAGTTTCAGATCTTCGGAAAGATTCGTGAGATACTTGCCCTCAGCAGCATAAAGCTGGCGAAGAAGCATCCGAAACTCTTCTTGTAAGATCTTAAAACGGCGTGTCTTTGCGGCCTGACGGCGAAGCGAATTTACCTGTTTTTCGATCTCGGAAACTATATCCGAAATACGGCTGAGGTTTCCTTTGGCAGATTCAAGACGCGATTCCGCGGCACGCTGTCGCGAACGAAACTTTGAGATGCCGGCGGCTTCTTCTATCAAATTGCGGCGGTCTGCGGGTTTAGCCGAGAGTATCTGGCCGATGCGGCCCTGTTCGATGATCGCGTAATGGGCACCCGACAAACCTGTGCCCGCAAAAAGATCAGTAATATCACGGAGACGGCAGGCTTTGCCGTTGAGTTGATATTCGCTCTCGCCTGAAAGATACAATCGACGCGTGACTGAGACCGCTTCGCCCGGAGCAAACTCCAATGCAAAAGTGCGCGGACGCCAATGGCGTTTTGTCTTTACTTTTGTCTCAAGCGTCTGCGTCGAACCGACAGCCACAACTTTTACGGTTTCAACTTCAACATCCTCGACATGAAATCCGTTTTGTTCGACAGTAAGTGCCGAAATGGCCTCAACGGGTTCGCCTTCGGCCGCTTCGATCTCATTAATTTCGATCTCATTAATATCGACGAAATTCTCGTCGATGTCGGTAAGTGCCTCGTCGATGCCTTCCAGTTCGTTTTCATCTATGTCAAAGACCGTGTCATCACGCACCAGATGCAGAACTACCTCAGCCATGCCGCCGGGTTTGCGGGTTTTGGTTCCCTGAAAGACGACATCCTTCATCTCGCCGCCGCGCAAGGATTTGGCGCGCTGTTCGCCAAGCACCCACGCAATCGCATCGGACACATTAGACTTGCCGCAGCCATTTGGCCCGACGACCGCAGTTATGCCGCTACCCGTGAAAACGATCTCGGTATAGTCGGCAAAAGATTTAAAACCGGTAATTTCTAAACGCTGGAGCTTAAACATTCTATAGTGCTCGAAACTTGGGAAAGCACTATATTTTGTAGGATTTGGCGTTTGAAGTCAACTTTAAAACGGTGGGCAGTAAACAGTGGTCAGTTATCAGAAAAGGAGTTTAGTTCAAATAATTTCGTTACCCACGTTTCTTAATCCATCTTTCTCTGCTCGTTCATTGTCTAGTTCGGTAAGAACGTCCAGCAGAAAATTGGTATTGCTTGAAACGGCTATAACGACGGGAAATTCGTGATCCGAGGTAGAGAATTCAAATGTGCCGTGATTGATCTCGACTATAGAGCGAAATGCAGGCATACCATTTTTTTCGTTGCATTCAGCGTCTACGATCTTACCTTCGTTAAATGCCACATTGGCCAAGTGAAGATCCGATTTTATCACGAGCAGACCGGTCATTTTTGAGCTTTCGATCACCTGAACAGCATCGAAAATACTTACATAGGCAAGATTCCCGGCGAAAGTGACATCCGTTCTAACCTTTTGCGGAGAACGGTCGCGATTTATGGCAAAATCCGGACGTCGGGCACGTCGAATCGCTTCGAGGCCTGGAGCGACCGATATTCGCGGATCGAGCAGCTTGGCTTCCTGTAGACGGTCGTAAGCAAAGTCAAAATCTTCGCGGGCAATATAAAGGCTTACGAGTGCGAGGCACTGCTTAGCCGCCTCATTGAGATTCTTTTGCCTGACGCAAATGTCACGCATCTTTTCTCGAAGCGGAATCGAGCGAGGCGAGCGCTCAAGTGAATTGCGTAGCAACGCAAATGCCTTTTCCGGCGAGCTGTACTTTACAAAAAGATCGGCATCGAGCAGGACCGATTCGATCGTTACCTCGCTGACAGGCACTGTGCCTATTTCTAAAACATGGCTCATATGGCAAGCAGTGAACAAACTTGTTCAACATTTAATTTACCACATTTTAATACCTGTAGTCACTAAATTTCTCGCTTGTTTAATGAAAAAAAGGACCGCTTTCAAACGAAAGCGGCCCAAAAACAGAAAGATGATCGATTTATTAAAAATCAAACCTCATACCAACGCGTATCTGACGCGGGCGATATGTGCGAGTCGGAACAAGGAAGTTTTGCGCTGCCGCCGCTGTTAAAGCCGAGTTGATAAACGCTGCTCCATAGTTAAAGACTGCCGCATTCAAAATATTGTCGAACTGAACAGTAGGCCTCAATTTCATACGCTCGTGAAGGCGGAATTCACGCGTGACACTGAGGTCAAACGTATAAAAACTTGGACCGATTCCGGAATTCCTTGGCAAATTACCACTTCGCGATCCAATTGGCTGTAGCGAAAACTGCGCAAGCAGAGCTGTTGGAACAGGTGATCCCGGCTCGCGCCAGCGAAGGTCATTCAGATTACCGCTGAAATTCGGTCTATCGGTGCTTAAATCATCAAGGTTACGATCAACGTTGGAGCCGGCACCTAGATTAAATGGTGCAGAGGTGCCGTAGCGAAAACGCGGTGATAGTTTTAATTTGCCAAACCACCACGGCATATCAAATGACCCGGACACAGCGATGCGATGCCGCCTGTCCTGCAGACTTCTCGCCCATTCACGGCTAAAGTCACCGTTGGCCTCAGCATTGGCCGTATTGTTCAAACCGTCATCCATTGTCTTTGACAAGGTATATGCAAAACGATAGGAAGCACCAAAACCGTGTCCCAGCTTTCTATAACGGCTCCGCATTTCGAGGATCAGGCCTTTGTAAAAAGCATTTCCCCGCGAACCGATTTGCGATGTTTCCGACACTTCTTGGAACGGCCGAAATTGTGCTATCGCAGCCAATGCGATCGGAATAGGATTGCCCGTAGCATTGCCGTCTACACCAGTAGTCTGGGCGGAAGGTGCGGTTGTACCAGAGTTGGTCGAATTCAGGTTTACCACGCAAGTATTCGTCGTGGTAAAACTGCAAGCCGAAACTCCGGTTGGATCCGTGGTAGACCCAAGAGCAAAGCTATAAGTTCGCGTCGTACCGTTAAAATTTGTCAGACTATAAGTATGTCCTGTAGGATGAGCCGCAGTGCCGCCGTACAAATATTCTGTCCAGTCGACATAGCCCGCGGGTAACACCGGAACATTCGAGTTATAATCCCGCCAAAGGTGGACAGTCTTGTTCCATGTAAAATTCGCCTCAAACACCCAACCTTTAAAGACTTCGCGCTCAAATCCAACATTGAACTGATAGCTTTCAGGTATTACTAAGTTAGGCTCAACCGTGCGGAGCGGATTTCCGGCAGATGACACACCGTTTTGTGTAAATCCAAGCTTATCGCTGCACGGCGCGAGTGGATTAGGTGCAGTCAAACACGCGCTTAAAACCAGAGCATGGAGTTCCGCTGATGTTGGAAAACTGCTGGGGAAAAGAGCACTGATCGCTTCCTCGACCTTGCCTTGTCTCTAATCTGCAGTCGATGCACCGATGGCATTCGAATCGAACGACTCCAAATTGCCGCCGTTATTCTGGATCGAATCTCCTACCGTGCGCAGCAGAACGCGGTTGTAAAAAATTCCGGTTCCGAAACGAATTACGCCTTTTCCTTTTTTGAACGGATCCCATGCAATGCCAATTCTGGGGCCAAAATTATTATGATCCGAAACAGCGGTTTCCCGCTCATATCTAAGGCCCGCGCTTACGGTAACATTTGACCACGGCTTAAACTCATCGTTAAAGAAAACTCCGTAATACCTATTCTTTACATCTTGGCCGGTTCCAAAATTCTGGCGGAAGCGGTTTATCTTATTTCTCGTAAAATCTAATGCGCTTCCGAAATTGAACGTCCCTGTTGCATCGCCCAAGCCAATAACCTTTGAATTCACATTCTGGATGTCGAAACCCATCTTAAAGGTCTGACGTCCCATCAAGTAGGTCAACGACTCCTGAAACTGCCATCGCGTTTCATTTCGTGTATCGGGAAAGTTGCTGCCTGCGCTGGCTGTTGAATTCCCCATAACCAGGCTCCTGACCGCGCCTGCAATAGGGTCGCGAATGCCGACAATGACAACAGGGTCGAAAGGATTGGGGGCCTCAAAACTTGGTTCATAGCGGGACAATTGAACGCGGACCTGATTGACAGCCCTAGCGCCAAAAACATGATTATCCGTAAAGTTATAGGCATCGGTGTTGATGTTTTTCGCCTGAAAAGCATTTTCGAGTCGTTGAACAGTGGTCCCACTCGTCCGTTTATTGTTCTTTCGTCCAAACTGGAAACCGAAAGTAAAGGTATTGTTACTAAAGAGTTCCGTATCGATCCTCGCAGTCAAAACATTACTCTTATTAGGCGTATCGTATAACTTGTTGTACGCGACAATGGAAGCGGCTGTCGGAGGTTGTCCATTCTGACTCGTACAAGCCGCAGCACTCGCATTGTCGCAATACTGAGTCGTTCCTGTCGGAGGTGGCAAGGGGTAACGCGGATTTTGCGCGATCGGAAAGTAGGCATCGATCAGCGTCGTATCAGCCAATTTGTTATTTTCATAAGCAATGGCAAAGAAGGTCTTATGCCGCCGGCCATTATAATAGGGGAAATCTTCACTTTCACCGAAACCAGGCAACATCACGGGCCCGCTTAATGTGAAGCCCGGATTTAACTCTTGCAGTGCGGGGCGGCGGATGCGCCGTTGGTTGTTGTACCAGGTGTTTGCATTCATGCTTTCGTCGCGGAAAAACATAAATGCCCGGCCTCGAAATCTTTTTCCGCCTGCCCTTGTGCGGATATTTATACGTCCGCCGGAGGCACGTCCGTATTCCGCTGAGAACTGGTTCGATATCACCTGAACTTCAGAGATTCCTTCGAGAGACGGCTGAAAACGATCACGGGAAGAACGGTCGTCGTTGTTGTCAAAACCGTCGATCGTCAGATTGTTGGAATATGCCGTTCCGCCGGAGATCGAAAAGTTGCCTTGCTCAAGCGGCGCATTTGAGGGGTTTTGACCTCGATCTTCTGCCAAATCGTTCGTTGACAACTGCTCCTCAGATGTTCCGCCAAGCGTAAGGACGAGATCCAACGCATTTCGAGAGTTGTTTGGTATTTCTTCTATCTCGCGTTCAGTAACAGTACCGCCGACAATGGTCCGTGAGGTATCCACTGCCGGGCCGTCATCCTCTGTAACGGTGATCGTTTGCTCAGCCTTTACATCGGCTGGCGTCAGCTTAAAATCTTTCTGCAAATTTTGAGCTGAGATCGTTGGGATATCAGGTGTTTCCTGAGTTCCAAATCCGCTGGCGGCTGCCTTCACCTTGTAGCTCCCCGGCTTAAGCTTGAGGAACCGGTAATGCCCGTCATCATCTGTAACGATGGTCCGCGACTCTCCTGTGTCCACGGATGTTACTGTTACGCTGGCTCCGACGACAGCGAGGCCGTTCGAATCAGCAACTCTTCCACTGATCGTGACGTCGTCAAGATCCTGTGCTGCAATAAACAGGGCAGTTAGTAAAACAAATAAAGTAAGCGCAACGGCGCGTGACAAAATTCTTCCAAACATCGGTATCTCCTGACAAATTGTTGAGTATTACAAAATGGCGCTTTTGTGTTTTGCAATGTTAACGCAAAAGCACATCGAAAGCAACGTCAAAACGAAGAACCAATCTTAGCCTGTTCAAGTTATCAGATTGTTAAGGAAGGAAAGAAAAAGGATTATTTCTAATCTTCGGTAAAGATATTCGGCCGAACGCGTGTGACACGGAGCCTTGAGATAGGGATAAGAGCCTCACTCGACGAAAAAGCTTCACTTTGTCTCGAAAACTCGCTCGCGTGAGCTTTGAGATATTCAAAAAATCTTTCAAATTCACGCTGCATCTCGTCCATTTTTGCACGCATGTTGAGAATGATCTCAACACCGGCGAGATTCACCCCAAGCTCGCGTGTCAAAGAGAGTATGATCTCAAGACGCTCAAGGTCGGAATCTTCATACAGCCGCGTGTTACCGATCGAGCGTGAAGGCGTAAGCAACCCTTCGCGTTCATATAAACGAAGCGTCTGCGGGTGAATGTCATAAAGCTCAGCCACCGCGCTGATCGTATATGTTCTGATCTTTTTCTTCATTTCGCGTGTTTCGTCTCATCTCACATGAAACATTTCAAATGAAACAGTCATCACTCAAGCCCTATAACTTTGCGAGGATTTTCCGGGTTCAGTTTTTCAAATTGCCGCAAAATGTCTTTTGTTTCTTCGGACAAGACGCGAGGCAAGGTAATTTTTACCTCTACGAATTGGTCTCCACGAAGCTGAGGGTTTCTGAGCGATGGAAAACCACGCTCGCGCAAGCGAAACTTCTGCCCCGACTCCGTTCCTGCGGGAATTTTTAATTGTGCCTTACCCTCTGCTGTCGGAACTTCGAGTTTTGTCCCTAGCGCCGCCTCAGAAACCGTTATTGGCACGGTGATATATATGTTGTCGCCTTTTCGCTCAAGAAATTTATGCTTGCCTACGTTTGTCAGGATGAAAAGATCGCCCGGCTCCGCTCCCAAGCGTCCGCCGTGGCCTTTTTTTGGAATTCTGACACGCGAGCCCGTATCGACGCCCGGCGGAATGCGTATTTTTACTTGCTCTGTTTTTGGAGTCACTCCTTTTCCATGGCAGAGCGAGCATGGTTGGCGGCGGCGGCCCGTTCCTTCGCAATCGGAACAATTCTGAGAAAACTGTAAACGCCCGCCAGTGCGCATTACCTGTCCGGTACCTTTACAAGTCGGACATTGGACGACAGGCCCGCCCGTGTCGCCTGCGCCCTGACAGCGTGAGCATTGCTCGGAACGGTTGACGGTGATGTTGGTTGTCAGCCCTGAAAATGCCTCTTCAAAGTTCAGGGCCAGTGGAATTTCAATATCGCGGCCTTTTTTTGGTAGTGGCCGAGGTGGTTCCGGTTGGGCACGAGCACCGCTGCCGCCGCCACTAAAAAGGTCGGAGAAGATATCTCGAAAGCTCGATCCTCCGCCCTGAGTTCCAGGCGTACCGGAAAAATCGAATCCTGAAAAATCAAATCCGGCTGTTCCACCACCACTGGCTGCGCCGGTCGAAAACGGCGAATCGGCGTCCAGATTATCGGCATAATAACCAAACCGGTCAAAAACCTTGCGTTTCTTTTCGTCCGAAAGAATGTCGTACGCTTCCTGGACATCTTTGAACTTGTCCTCGGACGCCTTATCGTTCGGATTAACATCGGGGTGATGTTTACGCGCAAGCCGACGATGAGCTTTCTTGATCTCATCCGCCTTTGCGTCTTTTTTGACGCCTAATATTTGATAGTAATCCTTTTTGGCCATGTTTAGTCCGGAACAAGTTTAGAGGGACAAGAGATGAGAGGCAAATTTTTTGTACCGCTCGTCTCTGGTCCCTCGTCACTCTTTCGCGGTCTTATTTCTTATCTTCGCTGCCTGAATCGTCGACATCGACGTATTCGGCGTCGATAACGTCGCCTTCATCTGATGCGGAAGTCGAACTGCCCTCACCGCCAGCCGAAGCCGATGAAGCCTGCTCTTCGTTAGCCGCTTCGCCGTCAGGTGTTCCCGTCTGGCTGTAGAGAGCTTCGGCCAGCTTGTGCGAAGAAGTCTGGAGGCGTTCGAAAGCGTTGTTCATAGCATCGACATCCTCGCCGCCGAGAGCGGTCTTGGAATCTGCAATGGCTGCTTCGATCTCGGTTACTGCTGCCGCATCGACCTTTTCCTTGTTTTCACCGAGGGTTTTCTCGACGCTGTAAACTAGGCCGTCCAGGCGATTGCGGGCCTCGATGGAGGCTTTCTTTTTCTCGTCCTCGCCTGCGTGCGACTCGGCGTCCTTCATCATTTTGTCGATCTCTTCTTTCGAGAGACCCGACGAACTGGTGATCGTGATCTTCTGCTCGCGGCCGGTGCCGACGTCTTTGGCGGAGACGTTAACGATGCCGTTGGCGTCGATGTCGAAAGTCACCTCAACCTGCGGCACGCCGCGCGGTGCCGGTGGAATGCCGACAAGGTGGAATTTTCCAAGCGTTTTGTTGTCCGCTGCAAGCGGCCTCTCACCCTGAATGACGTGCACCTCGACCGAAGTCTGATTGTCCGAAGCGGTCGAAAATATCTCGCTCTTACGCGTAGGAATGGTAGTATTCTTCTGGATCATCGGAGTTGCAACACCGCCCAGTGTTTCGATACCGAGCGACAGAGGTGTTACATCCAAAAGCAGGATATCCGTCTTCTCGCCGCC
>JANMDA010000382.1:0-2938 GCA_031376085.1 Chloracidobacterium sp. | reverse complement strand
GCTTTTTGGGTGTCTAAAACGGGTTTTTTTAGGTCATCGAATACCAAATTTCCGTAGCGGCATTTTTAGCTGCCCAGGTCGAGAGTTTTTAGGTATTTTCGAAATTCCTCGCCGAGGTCTTCGCGTTTTAGGGCAAGCTCGACCGTGGCTATCAGAAAGCCCAGCTTGTCGCCCGCGTCGTGGCGTTTTCCTTCGAGTTTGACGGCGTAGAACGGCCTTTCTTTCAATAGGATACGCATCGCATCGGTGATCTGTATCTCGCCGCCTGCACCCGGCTTTGTTTGCTCGATCGCGTCGAAAATATCCGGCGTAAATATATACCTTCCAATTATGGCCAGATCGGACGGAGCGTCAGCAAATTTGGGCTTTTCGACCATGTCCTTGATCTTGTAAACATTGGGCTCAACCTCGTCGGCGTCGATCACTCCGAACCGCGAAATGTCCTCTCCGGCGACCTGCATTGTCGCGATCACAGGTGCATTATATTTCTCAAAAACCTCAACCATCTGCTGCAGAGCAGGCTTTTCGCTGTCAACAATATCGTCCGCCAGCAACGCCGCAAACGGTTCATTGCCGACAAAATCCTTCGACTGGTAGATTGCGTGGCCCAATCCCAGTGCCTGCTTTTGCCGCGTATAGCTGATGCGGGCTATGTCGGAAACGGCTCGAATCTCGTCGAAAAGTTCGTTTTTGCCCCGTTCTTTCAGCATCTGCTCCAGCTCGAACGAGATGTCAAAATGGTTCTCGATTGAGCCTTTGTCACGGCCTGTGATTATCAGAATCGACTCTATCCCGCTCGCGACGGCTTCCTCAACTACATACTGGATAAGGGGTTTATCGACGAGCGGCAGCATTTCCTTGGGCGAGGATTTTGTCGCCGGAAGAAACCTTGTCCCAAGTCCTGCAGCCGGGAAAACAGCCTTGCGAATTGTGTTTGTCATACCAATTTTGCTAAATTCGTCCAAGTGACAGAAACGCGAGTGTAAACGAGCGTGCGTATTACATACTCGGCACGCTCGTTTACACTCGCGTTTCAGCCTTTGTGAGATTTTAGGCTATAAATCTCACAGAAACAACCTTTCGCAGATTTTACCGATGCTGGACCTCAATTTTGTAAGAGATAACTTGGATGCGGTTCGCGAGGCTCTTGCAAATCGCAATTTTCCGCTCGACGCACTCGACAAATTTGTCGAGCTGGACTCCGAGCGCCGACGCGTCATCGGCGAAGCTGACAAGATAAATCAACTTAGAAACGCTTCAAGTAAAGAGATCGGGGCATTAATGCAGGCCGGCAACGCGGAGGAAGCCAACGCTAAAAAGGCTGAAATTGCTGGGCTAAAAGATAAGCAGGCCGAGTTTGAGCGCCTTCGAGACGAAGCCCAAACTGCTATGCATGAGCTGTTGGCCGGCCTGCCAAATATTCCGGCTGACGATGTTCCGGTCGGTAAGGATGAGACCGCAAATAAGGAGATAAGGCGTTGGGGCGAGCCGCGTGAGTTTGATTTTGAGCCAAAAGATCATGTAGATATCGGAGAATCGTTAGGAATTCTCGACTTTGAACGGGCAACAAAGATCGCAGGCTCACGTTTTGCCATCCTTAACGGAGCAGGTGCCCGACTTAGCCGCGCGTTGGTCAATTTCATGCTCGAAATTCATACGACCGAGCATGGATATACCGAGACATTGCCTCCGTTTCTTGTGAATAGAACGGCTCTGTTCGGTACAAACCAATTGCCCAAATTTGAGGACGATCTGTTTCATATCAAGGACGATCGAGGCTTTGCACTGATACCGACAGCCGAGGTTCCGGTCACGAATTACCACTCTGAAGAGATTCTTGAGGCCAAAGACCTGCCTTTTTATTACACCGCTTACACGCCCTGTTTTCGCAGTGAAGCCGGCAGTTATGGTAAAGACACACGCGGCCTCATTCGTCAGCATCAATTTGAAAAAGTAGAGTTGGTTAAGCTGTGCCTGCCGGAAAATTCCGAAGAGGAACACGAAAAGCTGACAGCAAATGCCGAGCGTGTCTTGCAACTTCTGGGTTTGCCGTATCGCACAATGATTCTTTCCTCTGGAGACATGGGTTTTGGCGCCCGAAAGACCTACGACATCGAAGTTTGGCTGCCGAGCCAAAAAACGTACCGCGAAATCTCAAGCTGTTCCAACTGCGGCGACTTTCAGGCGCGGCGAATGAATACGCGATTTCGACGAGCTGGCGGCGCAAAACCTGAGTTTGTCCACACATTGAACGGCAGTGGACTCGCCGTCGGGCGGACATGGATAGCGATACTTGAAAACTATCAGCAATCAGATGGCTCCATCAAGATTCCCGAAATTTTACACCCGTATATGCACGGAATGACCAAGATCGGTTGACGAAATCTCACGGCGTAATTACGATGTAATTATGAAAGCCCAAATAATCCAGATCGGCAATTCCCAAGGAATTCGTATCCCAAAAGTCCTGCTCGAAGACAGCCGCATTACTGGCGAGGTCGATCTGGAACTTCATCCGGACGGAATTCTTATACGCAGCGCGCTGCAACCGCGTGCCAGTTGGGACGAAGCGTTTAAGTCGATGGCTGAAAATGAGGATGATGAACTGACAAGCGGCGATTCCTCGACCGATTTTGAAAAGAAGGAGTGGCAATGGTAAATAGATTTGATGTATACCTTGTCAATCTAGACGCCGAACCGTCGAAAGATGCAAAAAACACGCGTCCATGTGTCGTCATCTCTCCCGACGAAATGAACCGTAACATCTCAAATGTAATAATTGCTCCTCTTTCTGCTGCTACATCAAAATATCCAACCAGAATCTCAGTTAATTTTCTAAATAACGAACGAATGATCGTCCTTGATCAAATCCGAACTGTTGACAAGGTAAGGTTGGTAAAAAAGATCGGCGAGATCGAAAAGGCCGTTCAAAAGGAAA